>JAGODA010000115.1 GCA_017998475.1 Spirochaetota bacterium
GGCGCGCGACCCGCGCGAACAGCCGGCCGGCGCCAGGCCGCCCGCGAGGAACAGCAGCATGAGTACCGCGATATATCGTTTGCCGGTCATGGTAATTCTCGGGAGCTTTCATGAGTATGCGGCCGCGCAACGCTAAATGCAAATATTATTTTCCGGACACCCGCGGGACCAAAACAGACCGGGAACTCCGCTACGCCGGGGACATTTTCTGGTTGATTATTCCTCCCGCCGGGCATGATACTGCCATCGCCGGACAGGGGCGCCCATCGATCGACATATATACGCCGGCCCGGGCTCGCCCGCTCCCAGATCACATATGATGCATACGACAGCCACGTCCCACCGTTCGACGGCGACACGCATCCTCCTGGTGGCGTTCGCCGCGTGGGCGTTTTCCCGCGCCGCCGCGATGGCGCTCCCGGTCACCATCGACGAGGCCGTGCCCTCCCTCAACATTTCGCGCCACCTGGAATATTTCGAGGACCGGGAAGGCCTCTCGATTGAGGATATCGCCGGGAAGCCCCTCGCCTGGCTTCCGGTAGGCCGCGATTACGCGGGCTTCGGCTACGTCCGGAGCGCCTACTGGTTCAGGGTTACGCTTGTCAATCCCCGTCCGGACATCGGACGCGAACTGCTGGAAATCGATTTCCCGACGCTCGACCTGGTCGAGCTGTACAGTCCGGACGGAAAAGGGGGATTCACCGTGAAGCGCGCGGGCGACGGTATTCCGTTCTCCGAACGGCGCATCAACGATCCCCATTTCGTATTCAGGCTGAACCTGGCGCCCGGAGCGGGCACGTACTACATGCGCGTTACGACCTCGGGCTCGCTCCGCTTCCGCGCACGGATCTACTCCGAAAGCGGCTTTTTCGAGGCACGAAGCCGCTACCTGCCGTTCATATGGCTTATCTACGGCATGATGCTGCTGGCGGCGCTCTTCTTCCTTCTGCTCTTCCTGTATATCCCCGACCGGGCCTATCTCGTGTTCGCGCTGTTCATATCCTCCATCCTCCTGCACCAGCTTTCGCTGCGCGGCTTCGCCTTTCAATACCTGTGGCCGGACCGTCCCGATTGGGCTAACGCTTCACTTCCTTTCTTCCTCAACCTGGCCGGAGTGAGCAGCGCGCTGTTCCTCCGCGCGACGCTCGAGACCGCGGGAAACACGCCCCGCATTGACCGGCTGCTTCGGGCCTTCGCATGGATCGCCTTTCCCCTGGCGGCCGCGGCCTCGTTAGCGGCGCCGTTCGAGTACATCATGCGGGCGACCTATTACATTTTCATGGCGTACGGCGTCCTTGTGCTGGGAGCCATCCTGTACCTCTTCTCCCGAAGGAACCGCTTCGCCCGCTACTTCCTCGCCGGCGGCGTGGTCGTGGTGCTCGTCAACATCGTCTCCTCGCTCACCGCGCTGGGTGCAATCCCGTCCAATGTGTTCACCGAATGGAGCCTGGAGCCCTCCTATCTCTGGCTGATCCTGCTGGCCTCGCTCGGCATGATCGACAGGATGCGCGCGCTCGAGGAGGGTCTGCGGCGATCGGAGATCGAGATAAGCAGGAGGAACGTGGATCTGGCGCGCACCAACGAGGAGCTCGTCTCCACCAACGAGGAGCTTATCGCCTCAAACGAAGAGTTCGAGCGGCAGAACACCGAGCTTTTGGACACCCAGGAATCACTGCGCCACAGCGAGGAGCGGCTGCGCCGCCTCATCGACAACTCCCCGGTCGCCATGGCGATATTCGACAGAGAATATCGCATAACATACCTCAACGCGAAGCTCGCCGAGCTTTTCGGCTACGGTCCAGAGGACATCGCCTCGACCGACGACGGCTGGAGGCTCGCCTTCCCGGACGAGGAGTACAGGGAGCGGCTCCGCCGCGAGTGGCGAGGTCGGATCGACGAGGCGCGCGCGCACGGCGCCGAGATCGCGCCGCTGGAGGCCGTGTTCACCGCGCGCGACGGCTCGATGAAATACATCGAGTTCCGCCTCTCCTCGTTCGGCGACTGGAACCTCATCATCTTCCACGACCTCACCGAGCGCAAGCGCTACGAGACCGAGCTGAGCAGGCTCGCCACCGTGGTCCACCAGGCCGAGGAGGAGATCATCATAACCGACACGGAGGGCACCATCCTGTACGTCAACCCGGCCTTCGAGCGCATCAGCGGATACAGGCCCGAGGAGGTGACGGGCAGAAACACGCGCGTGCTGAAAAGCGGAAAGCACGAGCATGCGTTCTACCGCGACATATGGACCACGATAACCTCCGGCGGAGTGTGGAAGGGGGAGATCGTCAACAGGCGCAGGGACGGCTCGCTGATTCGGCTTGAGGGCAGCATTTCGCCCATCCGCGACGCCGGGGGCGCCGTCATAGGCTACGCGTCGATACGGCGGGACGTCACCGAGCGCGCCGCGCTCGAGGCTCAGCTCATGCAGGCGCAGAAGATGGAGGCCGTGGGGACGCTCGTCGGCGGACTCGCGCACGACTTCAACAATGTCCTGGGGGGCATCGTGGGGAGCGTGAGCGTGCTCGGACTCATTTTGAAAAAGGAACGCCTTTCAGACGAGGCGGAGGTGCGCTCGCTCATCGACACGATGAAGCGCTCGTCCGAACGGGCCGCCGACATGATCCGCCAGCTGTTGTCGCTGTCACGCAAACAGCAGATGGAGATCTCGCCGGTCGACCTCAACCGGTCGCTCGAAAACGTGCTGAACCTCTGCCGCGGCAGTTTCCCGAAGAGCGTGGAGCTCGATTTCGCGTTCCACGACGGACCGGTCATGGTGAACGCGGACCCAACGCGCATCGAGCAGGCCGTCCTGAACCTCTGCCTGAACGCCTCGCACGCCATGACCATCATGCGCCCCGGAGAGTCTCCTGAAGGCGGCCGTCTCCGCGCACGAACCGGAATCGTAGAGGCCGACGCCGCCTTCCTCTCCGCACACCCGCTCGCCGGGAGGCCCGGGCGCTACGCCTTCGTATCGATCGCCGACGACGGCGTCGGCATGGACGAGGAGACCCGAACGCGTATATTCGAGCCGTTCTTCACCACCAAGGGAAGCGGAGGCGGAACGGGGCTTGGGCTCACCATGGTGTACAACATTGTGAGCCAGCACCGCGGTTTTATCGACGTGGAGTCGTCACCCGGAAAGGGAAGCGTCGTCACATTTCATTTGCCGCTGGCCGAGTCGGCCCGGGAACAGGCGCCCCGGGGCGATCAGGACGGCATTACGCCGGGCACCGGGACGGTGCTGATCGTCGACGACGAGGCCCCTATCCGCACCGTGGCCCGGGCCATCCTTGAGCTCGCCGGGTACTCTGTTCTGCTGGCCGAAAACGGCGAGGAGGGGGTGCGCGCCTATCGCGAGGCGGGCGGCGCGGTCGACCTGGTGCTGCTGGACATGTCGATGCCCCGCATGTCCGGAATCGAAACGCTCGCCGAGCTCCTGAAAATCGACCCGGGCGTGCGCGTGCTGCTCACCTCGGGCTTTTCCCTTGACGAGAAAGTACGCAGGGCGCTCGACCGGGGCGCCGCCGGATTCATCGACAAACCCTTCACACCCCAGGCCCTCACCCGGAAGATCCGCGACCTGCTCGGCTGAAGATCGCGCCCGCGCCTCACAATAAATAATTGACACCCCATATATTAAGTTATATGTGTACATAATCACGACTTCATATATACCGTGAATACGTCGGTTTTCCGGATCTGAGTTCGCCTCCTCTCCGGCCGAAGGAGGGGGAAGAAAGCGACCGCAACAGGGATGATCCGGTATTCACCGTGAAAGCACGGACGCTCCGGCGACGCCGGCGTTGGCGAATGGGCGTCCCGGCACACGCGCACATCACTCCGAAACGGAGACACACGCACAACCGTCGCACCACGGGCATACCGCCCCGGCCGGGTAATCCGCGGCCGGGAGGCGCATAGACAAAAAACAGGGGGTTGGACAATGAAGCAAACCGGTCTGAAGGGCGGACCCTTCTCATCCGCCATCAAAGCGACGGTGGCGCTGGTCATCGCGCTGTTCGCAGTATCCATCGCACACGCCGACGAGGATCTCTACCGCCGCCTCTCGATGGCCGCCAGGGGAACCGGGGACCAGACGCTGATAAAGAAGCTCAACGAGGCGTCGCGGAAACTGGACTGGAAGGACGCCGCCGAGACCGAGTTTGAAGGGCACCTGCGCCTGCTCAAGGCGAGCGCGGCCACGGTGACGGGCGACGCCACCAGCATATTCCTGGTGCGGAGCATCAAGGGCGAGCTTTTTATCCTCGCCGTACCCTCGAAGGAAACACTGGAGAAAGAGGGCGCCGCGTCGAAGTACGCGGGCCTCGAGAAGATGCTTGAGGACAAGCTGACTTTTAAAATCCAGTCCACCAAGGGGACCGTCGACGGCACGTCGTACCTTTTCGCCCACTTCGTCGAAAAGCCGAAACAGCTGGCGCTGGACCGCATCTTTAAGATCTCCATCGTCCTCATGCTCTTCTTCGTCATGCTGGGCATGGGACTCACCCTCACCATGAAGGATTTCAAGATCGTGTTCCAGAAACCGAAGGGCATGCTCTCCGGCGCCATTCTTCAGTGGGCCGTCATGCCGCTGGTCGCCGTGGGACTGGGCAGGCTGCTCGGCTTCTACGACGCCTTCCCGTTCGTCTTCGTCGGCATGGTGCTCATCGCGGTGAGCCCGGGAGGCGTCACCTCGAACCTCATGACCTACTACGCCAAAGGGGACCTGGCGCTGTCCATCTCGCTCACCTCGTTCTCCACGGTGCTCTCGCTCTTCTTCACGCCGCTGTTGCTCACGCTGTACTGCGCGAACGTCCCCGAGGTGAACATCCCGGTTAAAATGGTAATCCAGACGATCATCATACTGGTCATCATTCCGCTCGCGGTGGGCATGTCCATACGCAAGCGCTGGCCGAACTTCGCGACAAAGGCGACGCCCTTCTTCTCGGCGCTCGGCGTCATCGCGCTCCTCTTCCTCATCGTCGCGGGGCTGCTCGGCAATCTGGACATGTTCGCCGACACCGAACGCTACGGCTTCTCGTTCTACACCATGGTCTTCATACTGACGATGTCGGGCATGGTGCTCGGCGCGGTCATTCCGAAGCTCATCGGGATCAACAATTACCAGACCAGGGCCATCTCGCTCGAGACGGGACTTCGCAACGCCTCGCTCGCCATGGCGCTCTCGCTCCTCATCCAGGACTACATGGGCGACTTCTACAGCTCGATGTTCTTCACCTCGGCCATCTTCGGCCTGTGGATGTACGTGGCGGGATTCATTTCGATCGCGATTTACAAGAAGCTGCTTCCGGTCGAACCGCGACCCGACTACGAATTCCCGGTGGAAGACGGGGAGTACTGACGGCCCGCGGACAGCGGGACACTTTCGACACGCGTCGCGCCGCGGGAGAAAAGCCCGCGGCGCGTTCGTTTTCAGCGGGCGGCGGGAATGTGCTTTTTGCGTCCCTCGGCCGCCGCGGCCACGAACTCACCGAAAAGCGACGAGAAGCGCGGCGTATCCGCGAGAAGTTTCTCGGGATGGAACTGCGTGCCGACGACAAAACGCCCGCCCGTATGCTCCATGGCCTCGACGAAGCCGTCCGCCGTGCGCGCGGTCACCCGGAACCCCGGGGCGAGCTTCTTCACGCCCTGGTGATGGAGCGAGTTGACCGCAAGCGCGTCCACGCCGAGCAGGCGGTGGAGAAGGCTTCCCTTCTCGATGGAAACATCGTGAAAACAGTCCGCGGCGTGTTTGTACACCCACAGATCCAGCTGTCTGCGGTGCACGACCGGCGTGTCGCTCGCGTAATAGGCGGGGATGTCCTGATAGAGGGAGCCTCCGTGGTACACGTTCAGAATCTGCATGCCGCGGCAGATGCCGAGCACCGGAAGGCCGGCCTCGCGTGCGTGATCGAGCACCGTATACTCCAGCGCGTCCAGCGCCTCGTCGACCGCCTCGAGCTTCGGATCGCGCTTCTCGCCGTAGCGCGCCGGGTCCACGTCGAAGCCCCCGGGAATGAGGACCCCGTCGAGCGAGGCGAGCCTGGTCCGCACCACCACAGGGTCGTCGGTGACGAAAATGCGGACGATCCCCGCGCCCTCCTTCGCGAGCGCGGCGGCATACTGGCCGTTGATGTCGATGCGGTATTTAAGGAGTTTCGTCTGTATGGTCCCGTAAGTGATGCCGATCTTCGGCCCGTCGCCGCCCGTTTCAGGCGACGAGCACGATCCCATTACGAGCGCCAGCGCCGCGACGCACACAACGAAGAAGCGTTTCGTTACTATCATACCATGTCCTCCAGTCAATATACGTTTCACTCATCCGGTATAACGGCGGCGATGCCGTCCGCCCGAAACGCGCACCCCGGGGAGCCCTACAGCTCCGTGTACTTCCTGTTGCTGCCGCGCGCCTTCTCGGCCGGGTACTTTATCGCGTTAAGCGCGATCTTTTCGCGCACCGCCGCGGAAAGGTCGATGCCCGTCGCCTCGGAGAGATACAGCAGGTAGACGAAAACGTCGGCGAGCTCGTGGCGCACTCCCTCGGCGCCCTCGCCGCCCAGCATGGCGGTGATCTCCGTGTCCGACTTCCATAGGAAACGCTCCAGAAGTTCCGCGCCCTCGATCGAAAGTCCCATGGCGAGGTTGCGCACGTCGTGGAAGGGCTTCCAGTCGCGCTCGTCGCGGAAGGCGATCACCGCGCGTTTCAGGCTTTCGATAGTCGTTTCGCTGTCCATACCTGCGCCCCCGGCTGCGTTACCGCGCGCCCCGCGTATTCATGTGAATGCCGATCTTCTTGTCCATCACGATGATGTGCTTCACCAGCCAGTCCGACAGGAACTTGGCGAACTCGAGCGTGGAGACCGGCTTTCCCTCGACGAAGCGGGCGCGGAAGTCGAGCGCCTCCCTCGTCAGGCGGTCGTGCTCGATCCTGTGGTGCGCGAGCTCAGGGTACTGCGAGTCGGCCATAAGCTTCTCCTCGTCCATGAAGTGCCTGCGCGCGTAGTCCACCAGCGCGTCGAGCGCGTCGCCGAGGTTCTTCTTCGCCGTGCCGATCGTAAGCGCGTCGTGAAAATCGTTGGTAAGCGTGAAGAGATGGCGGTGCTGTTCGTCGATCTCGCCGACGCCGACCGTGTACTTGTCATTCCAGGTGAGAAACGGCATTGTGCGTCCTCCATGCGGTATGATGCCGGCGCCCGCGCGCCGTAGCATGGTGTATAGGCACGTTTGGCCGGAAGGGTCAAGGCGTTTTTTGAAAAAGCGGCGTGGGGGTGATGATGACGCGCGCCCGGCCCGGGCCCTACAGCTCGAGAAGCGGGGAGGAGCCGTGGCGCGGGGCCAGGTACAGCGGCAGCGCGCCGCCCAGCACCCTTCGATGGCATTCGAGCGCGCGCTCCGGCGTGTTGTTCTCCTGCGAGAGGTGCGCCAGGCACACCCAGCGCAGCCGCGAGGAGGCGCTCCGCGCGAGGAGCTCCGCGGTCTCGTCGTTCGAGAGGTGCCCGCCGTCGCCGGCGATGCGGCGCTTGAGCACGGCCGGGTACGGGCCGCGTTCGAGCATGACGGGATCGTAGTTGCTCTCGATCACGACGGCGTCGGCGGAGGCGATCGCCGCGCCCAGGTCGCCGAAAACGTGCCCCAGGTCGGTGAGGATTGCCAGGCGGCACGCGCCGTCGTCGACGACGAAGGCGGCGCCGTCGGCGCCGTCGTGCGGCGTGGCGAAGGTCTCCACGCGCACATGGCCGAAGCGAAGCTCCTCGCCGGGAACGAAGTGGCGCACGTCCGAGAGGCGCCGGAGCTCGTACTTGGCGCGCGCGGCCCTGAGCGTGGGACCGGAGACCACGAGCGGAGAACCGAACATGCGGTGATACACGCCCGCGCAGGAAACGTGGTCGGCGTGGTCGTGCGAGATGATGAGCGCGTCCGCGCCGCGGATCTCGCGCCCGTGCGCGGCAAGGCGCTCCGCGGCCCTGCGGCCGCTCAGCCCCGCGTCGAAGAGCAGGCGCACGCCGCCCGACTCCACGTAGAGGGAGTTGCCGTTGCTTCCGGACTGAAGGGAGACGAACACCATGCGCGCGATCGTGGGGCCGGGGCCGCGAATTGTCACGCGGTTTTTGTTCGGGGTTGGGGAGATTATTCGGGATCGATCACTTTCCCGTACTTCAAGATGCTTTCGAGGAACCCGCTCGCGTTGTTCTTTTTTACAATGAGCTTCGGTTCTATCGCGACGTCCACTTCGCGACACAGGGCGAACAGGCGCGCGTTTACATCGAGAAAATCCCCCCTCAGCTCGTCGACCACGACGGCTATGTCGATATCGCTGTCACCGCGCTCTTCCCCTCGCGCATGGCTGCCGTATAAAACGATCGCGCTGACGGGCATGATGCGCCTGACACGATCGGCGTATTCCCTTATTTTTCTATCAATGATCTCATCCATAGAAACATCTCTTTTGTCTGCCGGTATATTTCAGTTGATCTCGATTGAGTGAGCGTTTTCAGCAATGCAATCTTGTTATCCGGATACCTCGCTTCGATATTGAGAGGCATCAATATATCCATTAGCCTTTTCCGTTCCTCGGTCAACAGCTCCACCAGGCCGCCGGCCTCCGCAAGTTTCATCAGGTTGTGGGTATAGGGCGGATCCTGTTCCCTGTTGTACCAGTAATACGCCTTTAAAATCTTCTCGATCGTCTGATGGCAGTAAAACCCCGACTGCAGGAATTTCTTCTTTTCCAGCATTATCTCGGCCGAGTCGAGGTCGTCGGCGGCAAGGTTGGTCCAATAGCCGGTTTTTTCCTTAATTTCCATGACCGCAACAGGTTTCCATGTAACGTCCCGCGTTCGACTCGTCCTCTCTCGGGTGTCTCTATTGTGCATCAATCGAGACGAATGTCAATGTATTTTACCATCTGACCCGTATTGCCCCGGCAGGCGGGTCGCGGGCCGGTTCACTTTCCGCATACCGGAACTATCCGGTTGAAACATTGCGCGACGAACACCATGCGCGCGATCGTGGGGCCGGGGCCGGTAATCGTCACGTTGTTTTTGTTCGGGGTTGGGAAGATTAAGTGCGGGATCAGGGTAGTTCAAAACGGCCGACGACCATGCGCGGCACCGTGTTATTCTCGTCCAGTGATTCCCGGCGCGGCGGGAGTCCATTCAGACTAAGTGTGAAAACTGTTATCCCGGCGGGGAGAAACCCCCGCC
>JAGODA010000116.1 GCA_017998475.1 Spirochaetota bacterium
TCCTCCCTCCGATCCGTCAAACGATTTCATATATAATAGCGCTTGATCAGCGCGCCCGCGGCGGGTATATTTCCGGAAAACGACCGGAGGGGATGATGAATACGTACGCCCGTATCATGTTCGCGGTCTGGACCGCGTTCGCGTCCTCGAACGCGCTCGTCGCCGCGCCGCGCCACGCCCTGCTCACCGAGGTGCTGGCCGATCACGTACGAAACGGCCTTGTGGACTACCGCGCGCTGAAAAACGACGGACGCCTGACGAAGTATCTGGACAGGATCGCCTCGACGGATCCGGCCGGGCTCCCTTCAGAAAAAGACCGCCTCGCGTTCTGGATCAATGTGTACAATTCCCACACGCTTAAGCTGATCGCGGACAACTATCCTGTTAAGAGCATATCCGACCTGCATTACGGCGGAAGCCTCACTCTGGCCACGGCGATGCGCAGAACCGTCTGGCACACACACCGTTTCACGGTCGGCGGGCGCGTCCTGACGCTGGATGCCGTGGAGCACGCGATCCTGCGCCCGGTGTTCGGGGACTACCGCATACACGCGGCGATCGTGTGCGCGGCGATGTCGTGCCCGCCGCTTCGAAGCGAGGCCTACGAGGGCGACGCCATAGACCGGCAGCTCGATGAGCAGATGCGTCTTTTCCTGGCGAACCGGTCGCTTAACCGCTACGATGCCTCCACCCGTACGCTCCACCTCTCGAGGATATTCTCATGGTTCGAGAAGGACTTCACCGGCGGCCGCGGAGACCTCGTTGAAGTGCTGCTGCCGCACCTCCCCGCCGAGACCGCCGATGCGCTGAAGGGGCGTGAGCGCGAGGTGAGGATCAGGTATCTGCCTTACGACTGGCGGCTCAATGAACGACCGGGTGATCAGCGCTAACTGCTTGACAGAACAGGCACCGCGCGTCTATACAATCCGGGCGGGAAAGGCGGTTGCAGGCTCCGGCGATTCACGGCCCGGAGCTTGCGGAGGACCGCACGTGTCAAATGGCGAACAATGACAACGGGTCCGGAACCCGACATCATGACAATGAACACTGTCGTGATACCCTGGAACCGGAAGACCTCGGTGGCGCGATCCGACAGCGTAAAAACCGGAAAACGCCACATGCCTCGCGGTCCCCGGCATCCCCGCGAGCCTCAGAAGCACCGCCGTCGAAATTATTGTCCGCGGGGACCGGGGGCGGCGCAACACCGGCAGGAAAAGGTAAACATCGATGAAACACATGCCTGTTGTCTTCGCACTCTGCGCACTCGTCATGGTAACCGTATCGTGCGGCGGAACGACCGCGATGGAATACGAAAAGAATCCCGCGCTCGGGGAGCTCCTCGACGAGAACGTCGGTTATCCCGCGGTCCGGTTCGCCGTGTTCTCGGACACCCATTACCATGACCCCTCGCTCGGCAGTTCCGGGAAGGCCTATGCCGACTATCTTAAAAGCGATTCGAAGATGCTGCACCTCAGCGGAGAGATCATCGACGCGGGCATGGCGGCGATAGCCGCGGAGAATCCGGAATTCGTCCTGGTTCCGGGCGACCTGACGAAAGACGGGGAGCGAATCAATCACGAGCGCTTCAGAGACAGGCTCGGCGCGCTGGCAAAACGCGTACCGAAGATCTACGTGATCCCGGGAAACCACGACATCAATAACGGCATGGCATGCCGGTACGCCGGCGATTCGACCGAACCGGTTGACGGCGTAACACCGGAGGATTTCGCGGCCATATACGCGGATTTCGGCTATGGTTCGGCGGTCGGCACCGATCCCTCATCGCTCAGCTATTTCGTCGAGCCCGTGAATGGGCTGTGGGTGCTCGCGCTCGACTCGTGCAAGTACCGCGACAACAGGCCGGGCAAGCACCCGGAGACCGACGGCGAGTTTTCAGCGGCCACCCTGCGCTGGATCGAGGAGACGCTCATCCGCGCGAAGAGGGAGAAGAAGGCCGTTATCGCCTTCACGCACCACGGAATAGTCGAACACTACCCCGATAACGAAAAGTATTACGGTAAATTCGTGATCAACGATTTCACGCGGGTCTCCGGTCTCTTCGCCGCGTACGGAGTCAGGCTGGTGTTCACCGGGCACTATCACGCCCAGGACATCACCCTGAGGAAAATCGACGTGACCGGGCGGTTCGTCTATGATATCGAGACCGGCTCGTTCGTAACCCATCCCTGCCCCTACCGGGTGATCAGCATCGACCGAAATCAGAACGCGCGCGTCGAGAGCCGTTTCATCACCTCCATCGCCTCGAAAAGGACGGGCTTCGAGCGGTATTCGTATGACTATATTTTCAGCGGCACGCTCGGCATGGTCGAAAGGGCCCTGCGCAAGTACCGGGTATCCGAAAAGGACATCCGCGCCGTCGCGCCGGACATCACGGGGGCCTATGTGTCGCACCTGCGCGGCGACGAGAAAAAGCCCGACACTCCGATCGATGCCGGCGGTCTGGGTCTTATGGGCAGGATCGCGCTGAAGTTTCAGGGCGGGCTCATCGAGGGCTGGAACACCGATCTGCCTCCCTCCGACAACGCAGTCACGATCAATCTGATGAACGGAGAATGGAGATAACGAATCCACGGAAGACCCGGCTGAAGATCGAAAGGCGAGCGGGCTTTTTATTAATTTCTGGTAAAAAAACGCTTTATTAAGAGCGTTCATCCGTTTTTATTTTTTACTCTCCGCGGGACATTCGCGATACTTACGGCGTGCGTTCTTCGCAGACGACAATCAACCGTTTACGCGCGGAGGGCGGCACCGACCGCACCGACGGGCGGGAACAACAAGCGATTTCCGAGATACATGGAGGAGTTCTATGACTTTCACACCCGGGAAGGTATCGTTTATGATACTGTGCGCCACGGCCATGCAGATGTTTCCGGCGGGTTCCGCCAGATCCATGGAGGACGTCATCACGCTGCAGAAGACCGGCCATCGAAAGCCGCCGATAGTGTTCACTCACAAGTTGCACGCGGAGAACTACGGGGCGAAATGCATCAGCTGCCATCACACGGGTGATAACGTGCGATGTTCGAACTGCCACATGCGCAGGGACCGGGATAATGTAATCAACCTCAAGGGCGCATATCACCAGCAGTGCCTCGACTGCCACCGAAAGACCGCCGGGCCCAAGGGATGCGGCCGCTGTCACCGTACCTCATCACCCTGATCCGACGAGCGCCTGAAGGAAGCCGTTTCGCCGGTACAACACGCAGAGGTCACCCATGGAACAAGGAAAACCGAGTCGAACACTACACCGAATCACCGGAGTACTCAGAAACAAGAGCGTTATAGTGACAATGGCCGGATTCACCCTCGGCATGCTGCTCGTATTTCTCGCTGCCAATTACATCATCAACCGGGCTCTTATCTTCAGGATGATCGACAACAACTACAGGGAAATCGCCACCAAACAGTTCGAGTTCATAGAATACTGGATGGAACGACGCGTCGAGACGATCGAAACGATCGCCCAGGCGCGTCCCGTTATTGAAGCCGCCGCGCAATCCGGCCGGGGAGGTGTCCCGGCCGCGTCGCGAAGGGCGGCCGAGGCCGTCATGGACGCCGCCATGCGGGACCGCGGTATTTTCAGCGGACTCGTGCTGGTGGATACGGCCGGGAGGATTTGCTGCGCCGTTTCCGAGGGCCTGATCGACGAGACGGTTCCCGGTGTCTTCGAGTCGGTTAAAGGCACCACGGATATCCACATCCCCCGTGCCGTTATGATCAAGAAGGGACGGCGGCGCTCGATAAGTCAGCCGGTCAGCTATCCCGTGTATGAACTGGCCGGCGAGCGTGGAGGGATAGCGGGTTACCTCGTCGCTTACATCAACATGGCGATTATGGACGACTCGCTGAGCATTATCGACCTCGGCAGGGGCGGGCACGCGTATATCGTGGACAACGACGGTATGGTCATAGCCTCGTCGGGCAGGTTCGAGTACAGGAATCGAGGGAAGCCATACAGGCTGCTCGATCAGTCCAGCGGCCGGCTTACCCCGGGAATTGCCTCGGGTATCGCGAAAGGCCACGCCGGCAGCGCTCAGTACAGTAACCACATCGATAACGAGGTTATCGCGGTTTGGAAATGGTACAGCTATTTCCAGTGGGTGTTCCTCATCGAGGTCGATCGTGGATTCGCCCTCGCTTCCGTCAGGACGATGGTGCTCTTCTATTTAATTTCGGGCATCGTCTTCATAGCCGCGATACTGCTGGTATCATACCGTCAGTTCGAAAAAATGATGAAACCCATCAGAAAAATAATCCGCGCAATCCGGTCGCTTTCCGACGGCAACCTGGATTCCAGGAGCGGAATAGACGGACGCAACGAAATCGGCGAGATCGGCGTCAATCTGGACCGCTTCATCGAAACCATCGGAGGTGTCGTCGGGAGCGTCAAGGAGATCGCGTCTAAACTCGCGGACTCGTCGGGCAGAATGTCCGAATCGGCCGCGATGGTAACCGACCACACGCAGAAACAGGCCGCGGCGGCCGAGGAGATAATGGCGACGATCGAGGAACTTTCCTCGGGCCTGGAAAACGTGAGCGCGGGCGCCGCGGGCCAGTACACCGGCATAGAAGCCCTCACCGGACTCATCCGATCGCTCTCGGACGTTATAATGGAAATGGGCCGGCAGGTCCGCGAGACGCTATCGCTTACGGAGGACATCGCCGCGAAGGCCACGGCCGGCAGCGCCTCGCTCGACGCGATGAACCGCGGCATGGCGGCCATCGGCGGGCGCACCAGGGAGATGACGGATATCATCGGCATCATCGGCGGGATTTCGGAACAGGTTAACCTGCTTGCGCTTAACGCGGCCATAGAAGCGGCCAGGGCCGGGGACGCGGGCAGGGGATTTGCCGTGGTCGCCGACGAAATTTCGAAACTGGCGGACCAGACCGCCGCAAGCCTCAAACAGATCGAGTCGCTCATCGGCGTCAACCGGACCGAGATCGAGGCGGGAGTCTCGGGCGTGACCGGCACCGTCGGGATAATAAGCGATATTATCGAAGGCGTCGAGACGATTAACGGAAAAATGGCCGCGATTTCACAGAGAACGGAACGCCAGCTCGAGGCGAACAGGACGGTTTCATCCGAGGCCGGAGTCGTCAGGGACAGGTCGAACGAGATCCGCGCCGCCACGGAGGAGCAGAAGGCCGCCGCCGAGGAAATTGTAAAATCGATCGGATATATCAACGAGCTGTCGCAGAAAAACGCCGCCGGCGCGGAAGAAACGGCGGTGAGCGCGGAGGAAATGAATTCGTTCGCGCGGCTTCTCGCGGAGAGGGTCGAATTCTTCAAGGTGTGAAACCGGTCCGGGTGCGCGGTCCCGTCATGCGGCACCGGACAGGCGAAGATGACGCACCGCGAACATTCCTTCGAGAACATGGACTTTTACGTAAAAAATTTCGAAAACCCGGCCCACCTCGAATGGCAGAAGCCCGACGAGGTGGTCCGTTCCATGAACCTTAAAAACGGAGACATGGTGGCGGACATCGGCGCCGGCACGGGGTACTTCGCTCGAAGAATCGCCCGGGCGGTCGCCCCGCGGGGCTCGGTGACCGGCTGCGACACCGAAATAAAGATGGTGGAATATATGCGCGAGGACGTGCGCAGGCCGGGCTATGCGAACTATCACGCCGAGTTCGTGCCGCGGGACAATCCCCCTCCACCCGCCGGCCCTTTTGACGTCATTTTCATGCGCAACACCTATCGCCACACAGAGAACCGCGTGGCCTGCCTCCGGGCGACTCGGCACGCACTTTAAGAAAACGGGCCGGTTTATCGTTGTCGATCATCGCATTGAGGTGAAGTACGGCCCTCCGTAGCGCTTCCGTATTCCCAGGGAAGTCATCGAGGCCGAGTTCGCGGAGGCGGGATTCACGGCGATAAAGTATCCGGACTTACTGCCCGATCAGCACTACATCGAATTTTCAAATCGATGACCGGAGACCGTTCGCGCTGGAGCCGGGATCACTTCCCTGCCGCGTGGTCCCGGCTCACGCGCCCGTCACCGGTAATCGGGATACGCCTTCCGAGATAGCGCGGTACGGGCTTTAACACTTCGGCGTAGAAGAAATCCTTGACGCGAGCGGGTATCTCCCTCGCCGTATATCGGGCGATGTGACGGTATTCCCTGCGGTCGGGGACGAGGCCCTGCGCCTTTATCCCGAGCGATGAGGCTATGTGGAGCGCGCGGGGCAGATGGTATTCCTGCGTAACGAGTATGGCGGACTCCACCGCGAACACCTCTCTCGCGCGCACCATGCTGTCGTATGTGGAGAATCCCGCGTAATCGGTGAAAATATCCCGCTCGGGGACCTCCTTTTTCCTAAGCCAGTGATGGATGGTGTTGACCTCGTCGTAATAGGGCGTGCCGTGGTCTCCGGTAACGAGAATCTTGCCGACCCTTCCCGCACGATACAGCTCGACCGCCGCGATGATGCGATCGTACACCACGGGAGAGACGCGCTTTCCGCTGTACACGCCCGCGCCGAGGAGCACGGCCGCCTGAGCGGGCGCGCATTCCCCGGCCGAGCGTCGCATGAGGGGCCCCGCTCCGTCGACCACATATATATTTATGGCTCCCGCCGCTCCCGCGACGATCAGCGGAACGAGGACGGCGGAAACCAGGATGTGGTGTATCATCTTCATAAAGGGATATTCCGGAAACCACTCCATACGGAACCAGACCTCCGCGGTCAAGCATATAAAGCCCCCGCGGAGAGCCTTCCGTCCTTCGACATTCCGAATTGCTCTTGTTTTAAATCCCGATCGGTGTATACTGGACCGGCCGGGAAGCGGGTGTGCCCGCTTTCCCCGAGTACCCGACTCATGGCATTCAATCATGGAAAAAATACGACTCGGCATCAGCACCTGTCTCCTTGGCGAGAACGTCCGCTACGACGGAGGCCACAAGCTCGACCGGTATCTCCGTGACACCCTGGGCGCGTACGTTGACTTTGTGCCCGTATGCCCGGAGGTGGAGGCCGGTTTCGGCATACCGAGAGAGGCGTTCCGCCTTGTCGGCGACGCCTCGGCGCCGCGCCTTGTCACCATCAAGACGAAGATCGACCACACGGAACGAATGGAGACCTGGGCACGCAAGCGTGTAAAGGAACTGGAAAAAGAAGACCTCTGCGGGTTCGTGTTTAAAAGCGATTCGCCCTCCAGCGGCATGGAACGCGTAAAGGTCTACGACGCCAACGGCGTTCCGCGCAAGGCGGCATCCGGCATCTTCGCCCGCATCTTCATGGAAGGATTCCCCCTTCTCCCGGTTGAGGAAGAAGGGCGGCTCCACGATCCGCTGTTGCGGGAGAACTTCATCGAGCGGATATTCACCTGTCTGCGCTGGAAGAGGGCGCTGGCCTCCGGAAGGAAAATCTCGTCGCTGGTCGACTTTCACACCCGGAACAAGCTCCTTATTCTCTGCCACAGCCCGAAACACTACCAGGAGGCCGGGCGGCTGGTGGCGAACGCGAAGAAAGCGCCCTTCGGCGACATCGAGTCGCGATATACGAAACTGCTAATGGACGCGATGTCGATCAAGGCGACTCCGGCGCGCCACGTCAATGTCCTTCAGCACATCACGGGATATTTCAAAAAACAGCTCACACCCGACGAAAAACGGGAACTGGCGGAAGTGATTCAAAGCTATCGAGCCGGGCTTGTACCGCTCATCGTCCCCATCACCCTGCTGAACCACTACATCAGGAAGTTCGGCGAGCCCTACCTCGCCTCACAGACATATCTCAACCCCCACCCGATCGAGCTGAAACTCCGCAACCACGCGTAAAAGTCGGGCCGTTACGCCGTCATCCTCCGCGGCATGCACCCTTCAGGGCATGCCGTGAAGCACGACCTCGACGCCGATATGGTCCGAAACGAAGCGTCCTTTCACCGGTTCGTTGAAGATAAGCCTGGCCGATTTGACCGACTCCGGCCCGAAGTGCTTCGACAGGAAGATGAAATCGATCCGACGCGGCACGGTGCGGTCGAACTCGGCCTCGAGCGCGTCTATGCCGCGCTTTAACGTCTTGCCGTCGGCCTGGAAGGGCGAGCCGTCGTGTTTCGTGTTGGAGTTGACGGTCGGGTCCCAGGTGTAGCCCGCCCTGCCCGGATTTTTTACGGCCCACGGATCGACAAGGCCCAGCTCGGCGATCAGTTTTTGCAGCGCCTCGGACTTCAGCGTCGTATTGAAATCGCCCATGATGATGTAGGGGTGATCGTGTACTCGCACCGTTTCCCGTACGAACTCCAGAAAAGCGAGGATATCGTTTTCGGTCCACCGGTGCCCCTCGTCGATCTCCGCATACAGCCCGGCCTTCTCCTCATATGAAAGCTCCCCGCGTGCGATCATCGCGTCGACCTTTCCCCGCGTGTTTTCGTCGGGGATGAGGCTGAAGTGCGTATGTACGTTGAACACGATAAGCGGCCTGTCGGCGATCCGGACCCTCGCCGCGATGGCGTAGCGCACCTCCTCCAGGTGCGCCGAAAACCACTCGCGCTGGATGCCCCCGCCGCTCAGCCGTCTGGAGGCCAACAGCTCGAGTTTACTCCCCTTCTTCGCAAATACGGCCAGCCCCTCGCTGAAGTTGACCGGGAAGCCCAGGCCGAATATTTTAATGCCGGAGTTGCCGACCTTCCATACGGCGTCGCGGTCGATATCCCGCGCGAGCCTCCTCGAATAGGAGCGGACTTTGTTCGCCTCCTGTATGCCGATTATATCCGGGTCCAGGTCTTTGAGCCCCGCAACCAGTCCGGCGTACCGCTCCGCGCGCGCCTCGGCGGCTTCGTATTCACCCATCTTTATAGTACCCTTGCCGTCGATGCCGTGCCATACGTTGAAATCGACGATCTTTATTCCACCGGGCGCCGTCGGGGCGGCCGTCAGCATGACCGCGATGAATAGAATCAGGCATGAAAGGATTCGTTTCATGGGGGTGCTCCTGTGTGATGATTTCCCGAAATGGGCCGTCACTCATGGTGTGTATCAGGCGCGGGCGGGATTGTCCAGCGGTTTTGCGGGCAGAGCACACATCATGGCCGACACACGAGTATTCGGTCCACCTCCCCTGGCGGTTCCGAATAGTCCGAGACGGATATCGCGTCCGGGCG
>JAGODA010000117.1 GCA_017998475.1 Spirochaetota bacterium
ACGATGTGTGGTTCCGGTGCTTCGACGAGCTGTACGCCATAATGGCAGGGCGCACGGGAGGAATGTCGGCCTGGATACCGCTGTACCTCGAGGGGCGCTGGTATCCGCTCCAGTGCGATTTCTGCGCAAACCTGTCACCGCGCCTGTTCGACGACCACGTCCGGCCGTTCCTCGAAAGGGAGGCCGCGCGGCTGGACAGGGCGATCTATCACCTCGACGGTCCGGATGCTCTAAAATTCGCCGATTCCATCCTGGACATCGAGCGCATCGACGGTATCCAGTGGGTGCCGGGCGATACGGGTGTGCCGGAATCGTCACCGGCCCACGACGCATGGTTTCCGCTCTACGAGAAGATACAGAAAAAAGGCAAATGCCTGGTGCTCATGGACGTAAAGCCGGAGGAGATCGAGAAAATACTCTCACGCGTCTCCTCGAAGGGGCTTTTCATGACGACACGCTGTGACTCGCAGGAAGAGGCCGAGGAGCTTGTCCGCTGCGTGGGCAGATGGAGCAGGGCCTGAGCATGCACCGCGAAGGTGACGATTCGAACCATCGCCTTCGCGCCATACCCGGATTTTTCCGCAACCTTTTAGCGGCAATTCCCGTCGGTACGGATGTCCGTATCATAATCCAGAATTCCGTACGGGGGTTTTACGATGCGAAAACGACGGGTGCTGCTTGTCTATCCCGAGATACCGACCACTTACTGGAGCTTTAAATACGCGCTGGCGTTTGTCGGCAAGAAATCGGTCCTGCCGCCGCTCGGTCTCATTACGATCGCCGCTATGCTTCCGGAAACGTGGGAGTGTCGGCTGGTGGACATGAACGCTGAGCCGCTCGAAGACGACGCGATCGAGTGGGCCGACATGGTGTTCGTCTCGGCCATGCTGGTCCAGCGAGCGTCGTTCGAACAGGTGGTCGCGCGGGCCGGTCGGTTGAAACGCGCCGTGGTCGCCGGGGGGCCCTATCCCACCGCCATGCACGACGAGATCGAGGGCGTGGACCACTTCGTGCTCAACGAGGCCGAGGTTACGCTTGCGCCTTTTCTGCGCGATCTCGAAAAGGGAAAACCGAGACGCGTGTACTCGGATGAAACGAAGCCGGACATCACCTCTACTCCTGTGCCGCGTTTCGATCTGCTGAACATCGATTATTATTCCACGGTTTCTCTCCAGTATTCACGCGGCTGTCCGTTCAACTGCGAGTTCTGCGACATCATCGAGATGTTCGGCCGCACTCCGCGCACCAAGTCGCCGGGGCAGTTCCTGCGCGAGATGGACGCGCTGTACGCCACCGGGTTCAAAGGGCCTCTCTTCATCGTGGACGATAACTTCATCGGTAACAGGCACAGGGTGAAGGCCCTTCTGCGCGCCGTCATCCCCTGGCAGAAGGAGCACGGCCATCCATTCAGTCTCTCGACCGAGGCGAGCATCAACCTGGCCGACGACGACGAGCTTCTCGACCTGATGGCGGAAGCGGGCTTCATGATGACCTTTGTCGGTATCGAAACGCCGGTGGAGGAGTCGCTCGCGCTCACCGGGAAGAGCCAGAATATGAAAGGAAACATGCTCGAAAGCGTGCGCAAAATCCAGGAACGCGGGATCGAGGTGACCGGTGGCTTCATCATCGGCTTCGACACCGATCCTGAGGATGTCTTCGACCGGCAGATAGGCTTTATACGGGAATCGGCCATCCCGACCGCGATGGTGGGGCTGCTCATGGCGTTGCCCAACACGAGGCTCTACCGCCGTCTGGAAGCGGAGGGTAGGCTCACCGGGCTTTCGACCGGCAACAACACTCACGACGTGGAAATGAACTTCATCCCGAAGCTCCCGCGTCGGATGCTTGAGGACGGCTACCGGCGCGTAATACGCGAGATATACAGTCCGCGCACCTACTTCGACCGCTGCCTGGAGCTCCTGCGGCGCTTTCCGGCCGAAAAAAAGGTGAATGTCAAAAAAACCACATACCGCGGGAAAAACCGGTCACTCTCGCTTCTCGAAACGAGGGCCCTGTTTATGTCGCTTTTCCGCCAGGGATTCTCGTGGTACGGAATCGAGTACTTCCGCTTCCTGTTCAAATCGCTGCTTATTAAACCTTCCCGTTTCCCGCAGGCAGTCGGAATGGCGATCGAGGGCCATCATTTCATGACCATGACCGCGGAAATTCTGTCCGGATTCGCGCAAAGCGTACATGCCGGGGATGCCGGTCCGGAACTGGACGGATTCCGGAAAGTGGCGGATACGCGCATCGCCGCGCGATATGAAACCGCCTCCGCGGCGTTCGAGGAAAACCGGCGCCAGGCGACGGGCGGCCGTCTGTAAATGCTTTGACAGACGGGGCGGACGGGTAAAGGCTTGAATCGATGTACACGGCGCCGCGCGCGCCGCCGACGAGCACATCTCAGGAGGACGACATGCAGAACGTACCATCGGTCGCGGTCAACATCATCGTATCCGTCATTCCGATCGTCGGTATCGTGATGGGGAGCGTGGTGATCTTTTTCTATCTGCTCTGGAGCCACAGGCAGCGTATGCTGATGATCGAGAAGGGGCTCTTTACCAGGAGGCATTTCGACCTGAGGCTCTTCAGCCTGCTTCTGGGGCTCGTCCTCATCGGCATCGGAGCGAGCCTCACGCTCTTTTTCCTGTTGAAGGAAGGGCTTGCCTACAGCGTGCTCTCGGGCCTTATCCCGCTCGGAGTCGGCACGTCCCTCCTCGTTTTTTTTATCGTAAGCAGGAACGTTAATTCGGATGAGCGGGAACGAGGCTGAGACTCTCACGGATGAGCGGATCGTCGCGCTGGTGCTTCGGGGGGAAACGGCCCTTTACCGGGAGATTGTCCGGCGGCATCAGCGGCGGGTCCATTTTACGGGCATGCGTTTCTTCCGCAACGAGGATGACGCGCGGGACTTCACGCAGGAGGTGTTCGTAAAGGCGTACACCGCGCTCGGAAGCTACCGCGGCGAATCGAAATTCGGCTCGTGGCTCCTTCGAATCGCCTTCAACCACGCGGTGAACCAGAAGAGGACCGCGCGTGAAACCTCCGGAATCGAGAGCGACCGACTGGCAAGCGCCTACCCTGGGCCCGAGGCGCAGTCGTTGAGGGCGGAGGCGATGGAGGCGATATCCCGCGCGCTCGCCTCGCTGCCGGAGAAATACCGTATTTGCGTTGATTTTTTCTTCTTCCTGGGGCTATCATACGGGGAGATAGGCGATATCACCGGTTTTCCGGTGAACACCATCAAGTCGCATGTCTTCAGGGCGAAGCAGATGCTGCGCGACGCGCTGAGGGGATCGGCGGCGGAGGAGTACCATGAAATGTGATGAGGCGATGCGAAGGGTGCTGGAACACGACGACGGTTCGCACCGTCCCGTACTGCTCCGGCTGCACCTCCGACGATGCGCGCGCTGTCGCGCCGAGGCGGCCGCTCTTGACGCCGCGCTGCGGGAGCTCAGGCAAACGCCCCTTTCCCGCCCGGACATGGATGTTTCAGACGCGGTGATGGCCGAGATCGAAAGGCTGGAGTCCTACCGTCGCGATGTTCCGATGTACAACTGGGTCGGAGGAGGGCTCGCCATCCTCGGGGGGATCGTACTGGTCTCGTTCAGCGATTCGTTCGCCTGGCTTCGCGGCTCCTTCGGCGGCGATTTCGAAGTCCCGCTTTCGATCGTGCTGGGCATCGTTATCACGCTGTACGCCTCCGCGTTTATCGCCACCCACCTGGACATGGCCGAGAGCTGGATGGCGAAGCGCCGCGGTTAGCGCATGAGATTCACATGAAAGGTGTCCTGTTCAACTACGCGAAGGAGTTCGAGGCTGAAATAAAAAGTATTCCCGCGCGATTCGAACGTGTGGGATCTAAAAAGGCGGCCTTTTTTCTGATCGTCTTCTCGATGATCTTCGCCGGTTTTCCGCTGGCGGCGCTCGCCTGGGCGCTCGGAACGGGGCAATACGATCCGCGCATGCTCTATGTGGCGATACCCTTCCCGGTGATTGGCGCCGCGGTGATGCTCTACGGAGTGAATATCGGCGTTAAAAAGACCATGGCCGATATCGGGTACGACGAGGTGCGGTACTCCTACTCGTCACTTTTCAGGACGACGGCCTGGGTCGAGCCGCGCTCCGCCTATCGCGGCATTCTCCTGAGAGAGGAGACGCAGGGCGAGCGTATCTACACCATTATCGAACTGTACCACGACCGCGGGGACCGTCGCGTGGAACTCGCGGTCTATCTGGCGGCCCTTGTTCCGGAGGCGTATGTCCGCGAGCGCTGGGAAGGGTACAGCCGCCTTTTCGGCCTTCCCGCCATGAGGGAGACCGCCGACGGTATGACGGTAAGGGCGAACGAGGACCTGGCGCTGCCGCTTCGCGACATCCCCGTTGGTGAACCCGTTCCCCCGGCCGCGCCTGCGGCCCCCCCGAAGGGAATACTCCTTGTAAGTTCACACGGCGTCGAGGAGCTTCTGATCACGGCAAAAAGGACTTTACGCCCGGGCACGGCCGCGGTCATGGCGTTTTCGGCTTTCCTGGCGTGGATCGGTTTCTTTTCGCAGGATGATCCTTCGGTCAATTTCCTGGTCGTCGGCGGCTTCGGCGCGGCGCTGTTTGCCTGGATCAACCTCTACACGCTGGTGGATCTGTTCACCATGCAGAGTCTTCGCTTCAGCGCCGACAGGGTGGTCCTCTCGCGCAAAACGCCGTTCGGACACACCGCGGGGAAGGGCCTGTACACCGGGCGGATACAGGACGTACGAATCGACAAGGGGACGATGCAGCGAGTCGACGCTCTCATCATCGCAACAGGCGAATCGGACCTCCAGCTGGGCCACGGCCTCCCTCTGGACATGCTTCGGTGGATGAAGGACTACGCCGTCGCGAAGATCCGTTCGTCGTAGCTCCGCCCTCGGCGGGATTGCGCGGCGGCTTGCCTATTTCCGCCTGATCGAGATGATTACCACGTCCTTTACCGGCACGTCTCCGTAAGGTCCTACCGTCGCCGTTCTGACCGTTTTGATCCGGTCGATCGTTTCCATACCGGCGACCACGCGTCCGAAGACGCAGTACCCGTAACCGCGCACGCTCTCCTCCCGGAAATTCAGAAAGGGGTTGTCGACCACGTTGATGAAGAACTGCGCCGTCGCGCTGTGGGGGTCCATGGTGCGTGCCATCGCAAGGGTTCCGCGCGCGTTGGGGACGCGGTTCGCCGCCTCGTTGCGTATCGGAGCGTGCGTCCGCTTCTGGCGGAGGCCGCTTTCCATGCCTCCGCCCTGCACCATGAAGTTGTCTATGACGCGGTGGAAGATGGTCCCGTCGTAGAATCCCTCGTCCACGTAGCGGAGGAAGTTGCCGACCGTTGCCGGCGCGCGGTCGTCGAAGAGCTCAATGGTGACATCGCCCGCGGAGGTTTTCATGACCACCATCGTGTTCGCGGCGTGAAGCGCCGGTGCGGTCAGCCGCAACATAATTATAACGGTAAGGATTTTCTTCATCGGTATTCTCTCCTCATTGTGATGGTCAGAATGTAGAATGACGGCGCTCAGTGCGCCTCGCCCCAGTTGTCGCCCCAGCCCATGTCCACGACGATCGGTACCGACAATTCCAGCGCCCCTTCCATCTTCTCGCGGACCATGCTGCCGAAGCGTTCCTTCTCGTCAGCGGGCACCTCGAAGACCAGCTCGTCGTGCACCTGAATGATCATCCTGCCGCCGTAGTTCTTTTCCTCTATCTCGCGCTGAATGTCGATCATGGCCACCTTTATCAGGTCGGCGGCCGTTCCCTGGATCGGAGTGTTGATGGCGATGCGCTCCGCGCCCTCGCGCCTGAACTGCGCCGAGGAATCGATGTCCGGAATGGGGCGCCTCCTTCCCAGTATCGTCCGCACATAGCCCTTTTCGCGGGCGAAGGCGATCGTTTCGTCGATGTAGCGTTTGAATCCCGGATACGTCTCGAAATAGCGGTTGATGAACTCCGCCGCGTCGCGCACCGAGATGTCTGCCTGCTGAGAGAGTCCGTAGGGAGATACGCCGTAGATCGTGGCGAAATTGATGACCTTGGCCTGCCGGCGCATGTCGCCCGTCACGGCGTCCATGGCCACGCCGAAAACCGACGAGGCCGTGAGAGCGTGGATGTCGATGCCTTTTTTGAACGCCTCGGTCATCTGCTCGTCGCCCGAGAGGTGTGCGGCCAGGCGGAGCTCGATCTGCGAATAGTCGGCGGAGAGGAGCAGCATCCCCTTTTCGGGCACGAATCCGCGCCGTATCTTCTTTCCGAACTCGTCGCGCACCGGAATGTTCTGCAAGTTGGGGTCGGACGAAGACAGCCGGCCGGTGGCCACCACGGTCTGGTTGAACGAGGTGTGGATCCTGCCCGTGGAGGGGAGCACGAGCTCCGGCAGGCTGTCGATATAGGTGCTTTTCAGTTTGGCGAAGGTGCGGTAGGCGATCAGGTCGTCGATGATGGGGTGCGATCCCCTGAGCGTCTCGAGCACCTGGATGTCGGTGGAATATCCCGTCTTGGTCTTCCTGACGGGTTTAAGGCCCAGCTTTTCGAAGAGCACGGCGGAAAGCTCGCGCGTGGAGTTGATGTTGAAGCGCGAACCGGCCTCGCGGTAAATCCGCTCCTCGGTTTCCTCGAGCAGGCGCCGGTTTTCCTTCGCCAGCGCCCTGAAATGAGCGAGGTCGATTTTCACCCCGTACAGCTCCATGAGGGCGAGCACGCGCGCGAGCGGCATCTCCACCTCGTGGAAGAGCCGCGAGAAGTCCTCTTCCTCAAGCCTGGCCGAAAGGATCCGGTGCAGACGCAACGTGATGTCGGCGTCCTCGATCGCGTAGTCGGCGAGCTCTCGCAGGGGCACCTCCGTTATCGAGAGCGTGTCCCTGCCCTTGCTTACCAGCTCCTTGAAGGTGGTGGTCTTGTAGTTGAGGAACTTCATGGCCATATCGTCCATGTTGTGGCGCCGCTCCGACGGGTCCAGGAGGTACGACGCGATCATGGTGTCGAAGTGGACGCCGCCGAGCTCGATACCCGCGTTTTTAAAGACCACGATGTCGTACTTGATGTTCTGGCCGATCTTCCGGACGGACGCGTCCTCCAGCACTGGTTTGAGAAGCGCCAGGGCCTCGGCGCGGTCCACGCATTCCTCGCTGAAAAGCGACCGGTTCTGCACCGGTACGTACCAGCCGGCGTTTTCGCTTACCGAGAGGGAGATGCCGACGAGCTCCGCGGCGACCGGGTTCACCGATGTTGTCTCGGTGTCCACCGACACCATGCCCGCGGCGCGGATTTCGGCGATGGCCTCCTCGAGCTCGGAGCTGTTTCGGACGATACGGTAGTCGCGGTCCGCGCGCGCGGTCGATCCGGCCGCCGGCGCTCCGCCGGGTCCGTCCTCGTCTCCGGAAAGCTCCCTGGCGATCGATTCCATCTCGTGCGACCGGAAGAAGGCGCGCGCGGCCTCGCTGTGCACGTCCGGCGTGCGCGTCTCGTCGATATTCAGCGCGACCGGCAGGTCGGTGCGAATGGTTACCAGGTCGCGGCTGAGGTAGGCCATATCGCGGTTCGATTCGAGCGTTTCGCGGAGTTTTCCCTTTATCCGGTCGAGGTTCGAATAAACGCCGTCGAGGCTGCCGTGCTCCTGGATGAGCTTGAGCGCGGTCTTTTCTCCAACGCCGCGCACGCCGGGGATGTTGTCCGAGGCGTCGCCCACGAGCGCCATGTAATCGATCACCTGGGCGGGCCCGATACCGAGCTTTTCGCGCACCGCGGCCGCGTCGTAGGTCTCGAATTCGGTGATGCCCTTCCTGTTGGCGTAGATGGAGGTGTTGTCGTCAACGAGCTGGTAGGCGTCCTTGTCTCCGGTTACCAGGACAACCTCAAGGTCCTTCGAGGCGTGCGAGCGCGCGATGGAGCCCAGCACGTCGTCGGCCTCGTAATCGGCCTCTTCGATCCTCCGGATGCCCAGCGTCTCCACCATCAGCTTTATCTCCTCGATCTGGGAGCGCAGGTCCTCCGGCATCTTCTCCCTGTTGGCCTTGTACTCCGGGTACAGGGCGAAGCGGAAGGATTTCCGGGGCGGGTCGAAGGCCACCACCAGGTAGTCCGGCTTCTGGTCGGCAAGCAGCCTGAAGAGCATGCGCGCGAAACCGAAGATGGCCGAGGTGTTCTGCCCCTTCGAGTTGGTGAGAGGGTTCTTGATAAAGGCGAAATAGGCCCTGTAGCAGAGCGCGTGGCCGTCGATGACGAACAGTCGTTTTTTCACGGGGATGCTCCGATAACTTTTACGACAGTATAGGCCCGCGGTCAGGCAGATCAAGACAAATAACGCCCCGGGCATGCCGGCTCCCGTCGTGCGATATCGTTCCATCAGGAGATCATCCCGATAGAGCCGGGGTTTCATGGTGCCGGCGCGCGTTTTTTTCCTCCGGCGGCGGAATATATCTTGCGAAAGCGGCGACGGAGTCGCATAGATGGCAAAGATATACATCACCTGCGGAGACTGGCGGAATGTACGGCATGGGTACCATCTCACGACGATTCCTGTTCGTTCTGATCGCGCTTTCGGCGTTCCTCATCGGCGCCTCGCCCGCGCGGGAGGCCTCGGTCCACGTCATCATCTACCATACATTTCTCGGCAAGGCGCACGTCTCGACCGATTTCAGCGTGGACGAGCTGCGCGAGCACATGGAGAGTCTGAAGGAGCGCGGGTTCAGGTTCGTCACAATGGCCGACATCGAGCGCGGCCTTGTGTCGGGCCCGCGAAACGTGCTTGTCTGCATCGACGACGGAAACAGGAGCGTGATGAGGGCCTATCGCGAGGTGCTCGCCCCGATGGGCATAAAGCCGCTTCTGGCGATTTACCCCAACATCATCGGCCGCAGAAAGTATGCCCTCGGCTGGGACGAGCTTCGCGCGCTCGCCGCCGGCGGATGCGAGATCGCGGCCCACGGATTCTTCCATCTCCATGTGAACGACAAGCTGTACGCCAGGAATCGGCGGTACTTTATGGACGAGATACACAAGTCGAAGAGGGTGCTGGAGGAGAAGATGGGACGGCCCGTCACGGCGTTCGTCTACCCCTCCGGAGAAA
>JAGODA010000118.1:0-4451 GCA_017998475.1 Spirochaetota bacterium
GATGTACACCCCGCTCATGTGCACGCGCGAGATCCCGGTGCCGGGAAGCCTCCCCCTGTGCGTGAGGGTGCTCCTGCACGTCAACTCGGACCGGCCGCAGGAGGACATCATCCACCTCTACCTCCGCGAGGCGCGAAAGCTCCGGCCCGACCTGGACACCGGCGACGAGGACCGCTACTACCGCTCCGACGCGTGACGCCCGTCCCGCGCGCGTTAAAAAGCTTGTCTTTTCCGACGCCCGCCGTTTTCCTTGTATAATGAATTTCGCCTGCGTGCGGACAGTAGCGACATAAAACGGAAGGGAAAAGACGTGTATCGAGAGGTGCTCAGACCCGGCGTGCTGGCGGCCGTGCTCCTCGTTTCCGCGCTGACGGGGGCGCCTCCCGCCCCGGCCCAGGAGCGGCGCGAGATCGAGCTGACCGCGCAGGAGATCGTCGCGCGCGTCGACCGCGTCCTGGCATATCCGCGCGGACAGATAAAGGGAAGGCTGATGCACATCCTTCCCGACGGAAGCTCCACGGTCATAAACCTTACGGGGCTCATCGACGAGAGCGATTTTCTCTTCACATTCAGCACGCGCAACCGAGGCGACGAGATCAGGGTGCTCTACAACCAGGGCGGGGAGGACATCTGGGTGTACAGCATTCACGCGCAGAAGCTCTTCCGCAAGATGGACGTCGACAAGTACGACCCGCTGCTGGGCACCAACTTCTCCTTCATCGATTTTTCCAACGCCGACTACCAGGCCAACTACAACGCCGTCCTCACGGGGGACGCCGTCATCAAGGGGCTGCCGGCCCACCGTCTGAGGCTGGACCCCATATTCAGGGGCGGGAGCTACGGACGCCTGACGCTCTACGCGAGCAAGACGGACTACGTGCCGCTTCGCATCGACTTCCACGACAACGACAAGGTCGTTTTTAAAAGCATCGCCGTCGCAAAGACCATGGAGCGCGCGGGCAGGATCGTGCCGGTGCGCTTTGACATGCTCGACTTGCGCCGCGGCACGGTGTCCATACTCGAGTACTTCGGATTCGACGAGTCGATGCGCTTCGACAAGACCATCTTCTATCACCAGCGCCTCGGAGAGAACGGCTGATGCCGCAATATTTCGTTCGCCAGGAAGACGTGCACGGGGACCGTTGCGCGGTGCGCGGGGAGGACTTTCATCATCTTACGCGCGTGCGCAGGACCGCCCCGGGTGACGAGATCGAGCTCCGGCTTCCCGACGGCTCGGCGGTCGCGGCAAGGGTGCTCTCCGTGGGGGAGGACGCCCTCGTCGCGGAAATCATTGACAAAAAGGCGCCTTCCGTCGTATCGTTGAATGTGACGCTGTACGCGTCGCTCCTCAAGGGGAAGAAGTTCGACCTGGTCGTGCAGAAGGCCGCCGAGCTGGGCCTGGCCCGCGTGGTGCCGGTGGTCACCGAGCGCACGGTTCCGGACGTGGGCGAGAAGGAGGCGCGGCGACTGGAGCGATGGAACAGGATAGCGGCGGAAGCGGCCAAGCAGTGCATGCGCCCGGACGTGCCCGGGGTGGGCCGGGTGCTCGATTTTGCCGAGGCGCTCGACGAGGGCCCGGGCGCGAGAATAATCGCCCATCCGGACGGGGGAACAAGCGCGCGCGACATCCGCGCGTCGGCCGCCGGGCGCGAACTATCGCTCATGGTGGGGCCCGAGGGCGGATTTTCCGGGCGAGAGATTCATTCGGCAGGGGCGAAGGGATGGCGGGTGATGAGTTTCGGCAGTACCCAGCTTCGCGCGGAGACGGCGGCGATAGTGCTCCCCGCGATACTGATCTATGAATGGAGCTTGACCGAATGAAGATCACGGTAAACTACAGGGAAATCGAGTTCGAGAAGTCCACGCTGGAAGAGCTTCTGGCGCTCTACCGGTTCAATCCCGAAAAAATTACCGTTCAGATAAACGACACCTTCGTACCCCCCACCGGCTACGCGGGCACATTACTAAAAGAGGGCGACGTCATTGAAATCGGAAGGGCCTGAGTGAGGCCCCCGGACGATCACCGGGAGATGGAACGTGGAAAAAGAGGATCCACCGGAGACCGGCCGCCTGGCCGGAATACAGAAAGAACTCGACGAAAAGCGCGCCGAGTGGCGCGCCGTCCGAGCGGAGCGGCTCGCCCTCAAAGCGCGCCTGGAAGGCGACGGTCTTGACAAGGCGGCCATACGGAAAAATAAGCGATATCGTGAGCTCGAGCGGCGGCAGGAGCGCCTCTCGACTCTCATCAAACACATCGAAAAACGGCTCAATAAAACCCGCGCCATCCTGGTCAAAACAGGCACCGCTCTCGAAGGAATCCTCCTGGCGCTCGCCATCTCCGAGCCCTTCGGCTTCTGACAATGCGCGCCGGTAGCCGCACCCGTAGCCCGCGGTCCGCGCCGCGGGGGGCCTACTGCGACACCGCGGGCACCGTCTACGAAATGCCGGACTTCGAGCCCGCCTTCAGGGTGGGGCGGCGTTTCGTACGCGTCGAGCGGACCGAGCTCATCCGTCTTCCCTTCGGAAGCGAGCTCTTCTCCATGCCCGGGCGCGCTCCGGTATTCCACGATAAACGAAACGGCTTCACCCCGGTCGGGCGCGACGGCGCCGGCAACGAGATGTGGGCCGCGGCCTCGTTTCTCTGTTCCGGGTATCTGCGCACGCACCTGCCCGCGTACGTAAAGTCGGCCGACGCGCCCGAGCTTCCGCTGTGGGCCTATGCGGGCCTTGTCCTCATCGACGGCGAATTCCACGCGCCGGCCTTCCGCGTGGACCGCGACCCGCGCTCCGACCCGGCTCTGCACCTGGACGACGCGGCCCTGGCGGCCGCGGCGCGCGCGGTACGAAAGCGCTATCCCGACAACCGGCTGGTGCGCCAGCTCGAGCGCTGTGCCACCGGCTACCGCTGCCTCTGCGCGCGCAACTTCTTCCTGGGCCGCCACGAGGCTCCGCTTCCCAGCTCGCCGGCGTGCAACGCCCGCTGCCTGGGCTGCCTTTCGTACCAGGACGCGGAGGAGTCGGGCTTCTGCCAGTCCCAGGAGCGCCTGGATTTCGCGCCGACGCCCGAGGAGATCGCCCAGGTCGTTCTGCACCACGTGGAGCGGGTCGACGCGTCGGTGGCGAGCTTCGGCCAGGGCTGCGAGGGCGAGCCCCTGCTCCGCTGGAGGGACCTTGCGAAAGCCGTTGAGCTGGTACGCGCGAAGACGGAGCGGGGCACCATCACCATGAACACCAACGGCTCCGTGCCGGAGGGCGTTAAGGCGCTTATCGACGCCGGGCTCGATTCCCTGCGCGTAAGCCTGAACTCGCCCACGGAGGAGTACTACCTGCGCTACTACCGGCCGCGGAACTACGGCTTCGACGACGTAAAGCGATCGCTCGCCGTCGCGCTCGAGGCGGGGATATTCGTTTCCATCAACCTCTTCTTCCTGCCGGGCTTCACCGACATGGAGACCGAGGTGGAGTCGCTACGCGCCTTCCTCCGCGAGTTCCCGGTACACATGATCCAGGCGCGCAACCTCAACATGGACCCGGACCTCTACCTGGACCGCGTCGGCTTCCGCGAGTCGGAGCCCACCGGCGTGCGCGCCATGATACGCCTGCTCCGGGATGAGTTTCCTTCAATGAGAATAGGGTATTATAATCCGGCGAAGGAGACGTTCGCGCGGGGGCATTGACGTCGTATATTGCCGTTGATCAGCGCGGGCGATGATTCGAATCATCGCCCGCGCGACCAACTCATCCCCCCGGCCGGGGACGGTTTCTGTACAATAGCGTACTATTTCAGGTATCGCGGGTGGCGTATGGAACTCAAACATCTTGACATCATCGACACACGGACTCTGTTCACGGAGGTCACCGAAAAGCTGCTCGCCCTGCTGCCGGAATTGGAAACGGGAGACTGGGACCTGCCCACATGCTACCCGGTGTGGAAAGTAAGGAACATCGCCGCGCACCTGCTTCAGACGGCTATCGGCAGGCTTTCCGGCCAGCGCGATCGTTATCCGACTTCCGAAAAGCCGGCGTCCGTCGATTTCAAGACCCTGGTAAGCTTTATCTCGGGTTCCAACGACAGATGGGGCGAGCTCTTCGAGGCCGTCAGCCCGCGGATCATCACCGGCCTCCTGACGGTTGCCGGACGCCAGCTCGCCGATTTCATGGCCTCACTGGACCTCATGGACGAGGCCTATTATGCCGTTACGTGGGCGGGGGAGATGCGCTCGAAAAACTGGTTCGATATCGCCCGCGAGTACACGGAAATCTGGCACCATCAACAGCAGATACGGGAGGCGGTTTCTGCCCACCCGATAACGGATAAAAAATACCTCGCCCCCGTAATCGATACCCTTATCCGGGCCACACCGTACTGGTATGGCCCGCTGGACGCGAGGCCGAACACCATGCTCGGAATAACCATCACGGGTGACTCCGGCGGGTGCTGGATTTTAAAG
>JAGODA010000118.1:4551-9061 GCA_017998475.1 Spirochaetota bacterium
CCTCGCCCCCGTAATCGATACCCTTATCCGGGCCACACCGTACTGGTATGGCCCGCTGGACGCGAGGCCGAACACCATGCTCGGAATAACCATCACGGGTGACTCCGGCGGGTGCTGGATTTTAAAGCGGGAAGCCGGGGGATGGGAGCTGTACAACGGGGCTTCGCCGGATATCGACGACGAAATCGTCATGAGTGACGATACCGCGTGGAGGTTCCTTACGCGCTCCATATCGCGTGCCGCGGGCGGCAAGCTCATCAGCTTTTCCTCCGGGAGCGCACTGTGCGGGCAGTTCCTGGAAGTGAAGGCCATTTTGATTGATGATTAAGCGCGGGCGCAATTTCCTCCGCGTTTATTTGCCTTTTCCCCTCCGCATCGATAGCTTGAAAGATTCGGGTCCGGCCCGAGAGGAGGTGGACAGCGATGTTTCTCCCATTGACCGTGTGCGCGTTCTGTTTCGGGGAGGTCGGCGGTCGTCTTCCGACCTGCGACGGGAACCGCTATGTGCGCTTCCCCGACGGAGAATCCATGCTGTCGGTGCCCTTCCTGCCGGAGAACATCCTGTACGGGACCAGGTGCCCGGACTGCGGCGTGAGCATCGGCGGCTTCCATCACCCGGGCTGCGGCCACGAGAAGTGCCCGCGCTGCGGCGAGCGGCTTTCCCTGTGCGGATGCCTTGGGTTGGACGGCGCCTGACCGGCACAGCCGTGCGGATAATCCACGCGAAACCGGCCGGAGGATCCGGCCGTCGCTCCACCTGCGTACCGGATGATTCCCGCCGCATGACGCTCCCATTTCTTCGCGAATAAAATGGTTTCTCTCGATCGCCGGTATGTGTATACTCCGGAGGGCGACGGTCCGTGTGCCGCACGGCGCGTCGCTTCGGCAAACGAGGGCGTGCCCGGGGTATCTCGCGCATCGGACAGGGGTGGTGACGGCGATGGGGAAAAAACCGAGCTACGAAGAACTGGAACGGCGGCTTGTCGATCTGGAAAACACCAAATCCGAGCACCGGAAGCTGGAGGAGCGGCTGGAGGACGAAATCGCGTGGCGGCGCATGCTCGTCGAGCAGTCGCGGGACGGCATCGTGGTTCTCGACCGCGACTGCAAGGTGTTCGAGGCGAACAGGCGGTACGCCGACATGCTGGGCTACACCATGGACGAGGTGCGGAATCTGTACGTGTGGGACTGGGATTTCCTCTTTCCGAAGGAAAAGCTCATCGAGATGATACGCTCGGTCGACGCCGAGGGGGACCATTTCGAGACGCGCCACCACCGCAAGGACGGCACGGTCATCGACGTGGAGATCAGCACCAACGGCGCCGTGTACAAGGGCCAGAAGCTGGTGTTCTGCGTCTGCAGGGACATCACCGAGCGCAAACGATCCGAGGCGGAGCGCGAAAGGCTTATCCTCGAAATAAAGGAGATGTACCGGCAGCTTGAAAAGCTTTCAATAACCGACGCCCTCACGGGCCTCTTCAACCGCCGCCTGTTCGACATGCGCTATGTCGAGGAGATACACCGCGCGCGGAGAAACGGCACGGAGATATCCCTGCTTATGATCGATATCGACGACTTCAAGAAGATCAACGATATCCACGGCCACCTCTGCGGCGACCGCTGCCTGTTCAGGCTGGCCACCGATTTAAGGAAGATCCTCAAACGGGCGTCCGATTTCCTGGCGCGTTACGGCGGAGAGGAATTCGTCGCCATCCTGCCCGAAACCGGCCTGTCCGCGGCGACAAGACTCGCCGAGCGGATCCGCGAAGCGGCGGAGAAACTCGAAATCCGGTTCGAGGGGGACACCGTCCGCCTTACGGTGAGTATAGGCGTGGCGAGCTGCGTATTCGAGGATTTCACGATGAAGGACAGCCTGCTGTCCCGCGCCGACGACGCGCTCTATCAGGCGAAGGCACGCGGAAAAAACCGGGTGGTCGTGGCGGACTGAGGGCGCCATCCCCGCCCCCCGCACATATACCTTACGCGTGGAGGTGAGAACGGCATCGCGACAGAGGCCGAACGATGCCGGAGAGCTGTATGAAAACCTGGACCACAGACAACGGACAGACGGTCACCCTGGTGCTGGGAGGAAGGAGCAACGTCTTTCTGGTATCCGCCGGCGGAAAGCGCCTGCTCGTCGACACCGGCCCGGCGGCCCTGTGGCTTCCGCTCGCCCGGCGGCTGAAAAGGCCCGGCGTCGAACGGCTCGACGGCCTGGCGCTCACGCACGCGCATTTCGACCACGCGGGGAACGCGGCGCGTATACGGGGGATGTTCGCCTGTCCCGTGTACGTCCACCGGTGCGAGGCGGGTTTGCTCGAGGCCGGCCGCAACCCCGTTATACGGGGCACGAACCCGTTCGGCGCGGCGGTCGCCCGCGTCGCGGCCTTCCTCCCGGAAAGGCTCCTCGCCTACGCCCCCTGCGCGCACGACGCGGCCGTGGATGCGCGCTTAGACCTTCCCGACCTCGGCCCCGAAACCTATATCCTGCACACGCCGGGCCATACCCGGGGCTCCATAAGCGTCATCGTGGGAGGCGAGGTGGCCGTTGCGGGCGACAGCCTTTTCGGGGTGTTCCGCTCGACGGCTTTCCCGCCCTTCGCCGAGGACCCGGGCGAGCTTGTCGCAAGCTGGGGCCGCCTGCTCGGCACCGGGTGCCGGACCTTCCTTCCCTCGCACGGCGGCGAAAAGAGCGCCGAGGAGCTCCGCGCGGAATACGAACGGAGGAGCCGCGCCCGATAAGCCGCGGGCCCGGGCGCGGAGCGCTCGTATGCCTGAAAACAGCCGGTACATCCTTTGAATATATTCCGCGTTTTTTCCTCTCCACGGTGTCACACGTGGCTTTTATCCGGGTATAAACTACAGAGAGAAGAGGGGGAGGCGGCCATGCACAATCCGTTTACCGGCGCGGGCGAAGCGAACGACGCGGCCCTGGTGCGCGAGGCGCTCGGAGGGAGCGCGGCCTCGCTCGAGGCGCTCGTCCGCCGGCACCAGCCGTGGATATACAACATCGCCTGCCGCATGGTCTTCGATCCCGACGAGGCCCAGGACGTCACCCAGGAGATACTCATCAAGCTCATCACCCGCCTCTCGTCGTACGATCCCGAAAGGGGCGCCTTCCGCACCTGGCTCTACCGCGTCGTCGCGAACCACGTGCTCACCATGAAGAAGGCGCGCCGCGAGGAGCCCTTTTCGTCCCTCGCCGCGGACGGGGACTACTTCGCCGCGGTAGAGCGCATCGTGGACCGCAGGGACGCCTCCCGGCCCGAGAACCGGGTGCTCGCACAGGAGTCCAGGCTGGCGTGCATCACGGGCATGCTTCTCTGTCTGGACCGCCGCTCGCGGCTGGTGTTCATCCTCGGCGAGATATTCGATGTGAGCGACGCCGTGGGAAGCGCGATAGTGGGCGTACGCCGCGACAATTTCCGCACGATCCTCTCGCGCTCGCGCGAAAAGGTGTACGCCTTCTTCGGCCGCAAGTGCGGCCTGATAAGCGACGAGAACCCCTGCCGCTGCGCGCGTGCCGCCGACGCGCAGGTGCGCCTGGGACTCATCGATCCGGCGAGGCCCATGGGCGCACGCGCGGCCATACGCGTGTCCGAGGCGCTGGGAAAGCGTGTGGAAAGCCTCGAGCAAAGCTATTCGGCGAAGCTCAGGGAGCTCTACCGCGAGGGGCCGTTCCTCGAGCCGCCGGACATCACCGGGTGGATACGCGCCACGCTCGAAAGCGGCGAATTCCGGGACATTTTCGATCTTCAATAACAGGAGGATTTTTATGGAGGGGATGATGGCGTACTGCGGGCTCGACTGCGCCGCCTGCCCGGCGTACCTGGCCACCCGAAGCGACGACGACGCCGAGCGCGCAAAGGTCGCGAAGATGTGGACAAAGCTTTTCAAATTCGAATTCAAGCCGGAGCACATCAACTGCGACGGCTGCCGCGCCGAGGGCGGACGGCTCTTCGGCCACTGTACGACCTGCGCCGTGCGGCTCTGCGGCATGGACAAAAAACTGGAGAACTGCGCGCACTGCGCCGAGTACTCGTGCGCGAAGCTCGACGGCCTCCTCGCCATGATCCCCAACCCCTCGGCGCGGGAGAACCTCGACGCCGTACGGAGGGCCCGCCCGTCATAAACTCGTTGATTCTTAAAGGGACTTCGGGTACAACGGATTCCGGCCGCCGCCCCGCCGAACGGCGGGACTGCGGCCGCCAGCGTGCGCTGAAGGAGGTCCCATGGGAATCACATTCGACGAATCGACCGGCATATTCCACCTGCGCGCGGGGGGCGCGAGTTACGTGATGCGCCTCACCCCGGAGCGCGACGTGCTCCACCTTCACTGGGGAAAGGCGATCGAGAGAGGATCGATCGGCCACATCTGCCGGCCGGCGATGCGGGCGTTCTCGCCGGGCACCCACCCCGACAACCCTGACATGAGCTACGACACCCTGCCGCTCGAGTACCCCTTTTACGGGAGCGGCGACTTCCGGTCGCCCGCCTTCGGCATCCGTTT
>JAGODA010000119.1 GCA_017998475.1 Spirochaetota bacterium
TACCGGGTGGGGCTCGGCTACGTCAAGCTGGGGCAGCCAGCCACGACCCTTTCCGGCGGCGAGGCCCAGCGCGTGAAGCTTTCCACCGAGCTTTCGCGGCGGGCCACCGGACGGACCCTCTACATACTGGACGAGCCGACCACGGGCCTGCATTTCGACGACATACGCAAGCTTCTCGACGTGCTCTCCTCGCTGGTGGAGCGGGGCAACACGGTGATCGTCATCGAGCACAACCTGGACGTTGTCAAGAACGCGGACTGGGTGCTCGACCTGGGGCCCGAGGGCGGCGACGGCGGCGGGTCCGTGGTGGCCAGCGGCACCCCCGAGGAGATCGCCGCGTCGAAGGAGTCCTATACCGGTAAATACCTTAAATCTGTCTTGAAAAAAAAGTGACATAAGACGATAATGGGAAGGAGGGATGACGCGATGAATATCTTTCCGGACTTCCGGCCATGAATACGCCTTCCGGCACGCGCGTGCCGGCGCGCCGCGCGGCGGCGGCCGCGTTTACGGCCATCCTTGTCCTTTTTTCCACGACGCCGGCGGGGGCGCAATCGCGCGACCTGGCGCGTTTCGAGCGCGCGAAAGAGCAGTTCCGCCAGGGAATGGTCCATTTCAACACTATGCGGTATCTCGCCTCTGTCGAGTTCTTCCGCAAGGCGCTCTCCATCCATCCCGATTACTACACCGCGCGCGAGTACCTCGCCCGCTCGTACCGCCTGGCGGGCTTTACCGAAGAGGCCCTGGGCGAGTGGGAGATCCTCGCCGACGAGTCGCCCGACAACCCCCTGGTGCGCGCGAAAATCGACGCCATCCGCTTCCGCGAGGGGGGGCTCTTCGCGCCAGGCCGCTCCGGCGAGTTCGTCCTGGCCGACGAGTACGCGTCGGCCGACCTCAAGCGCTTCCGCTTCCCCAATCCCGTCGATGTGGCGGTGGACTCCCGGCGCAACGCCTACATCACCTCCTTCTCCTCGGGAAAGCTGGTAAAGATCGATCCGAACCGCCAGGGGGTCGACTCGTTCGTCCCGGCGATGGACAGCAGGCTCTACGGTATCGACCATTTCGGCGGAAGGCTCGCTGTCACCGATTTCGGCCGCGACTGCGTCTATCTGATGAACGAGACCATGAAAATTCTGAAGACTTTCGGCTCGACCGGCAGCGGCGAAGGGCTGTTCCACGGCCCGCAGGGCGTGTGCTTCGATCCTAAGGGGAACATCTATGTGGTCGATTCCGGCAATCACAGGGTCCAGAAGTTCGACGGGGAGGGCGCGTTCATACTTTCGTTCGGCAGGCAGGGCTCGTACGAGGGAGAGCTCAACAAGCCCTCGGACTGCGCGGCCGGGAAGGAGCGCGTCTATGTGGCCGATACCGGCAACAACCGCCTCGCCGTTTTCGACGATTCGGGAAATTTCCTAGAAAACCTGAGCGTGGAGGGCATGGAGCGTCCCAGGGGCGTTACGCTTTCCGGTTCCTCGCTCGTGCTTGCCGACGAGAAGACCGGACTGGTCTTCTACGATATAGTCAATAAAAACGCCACCGCCTTCTCCTCGTGGGAGGGGGGCAAACGCTCGTTCCGCAGGCCCTTCGCCGGGCTTTTCGACCGCGACGGATTTCTCTACTGCCTGGATTACCTTCAGGAGCGCCTGTTCATCTTCTCTCCGCTCGAGCGGCGCTATTCAAATTACGATCTGGAGATCTCCTCGATCGACGCGCGAAAATTCCCGACCGTGGCGCTCTACCTCAACGTGCGCGACCGGGCGGGCAGACCCCTCTACGGCCTGACGCGCGACAACTTCGCCGTCACCGAGGACGGCGCGCGGCCTTCCGGTATCTACGTCGATTACCTGAGGGACAAGGCGCCATCGGCCTCCATGGTGCTCTGCGTCGACCGATCCCGCTCCATGAGCGCCTATCACAACGACATACCCTGGGTCGCCGAATTCGTATTGAAGAAGATGCGCAAAAACGATTCGCTGAAGGTCGCCGGGTTCAACGACGATTACCGCACGGAGAACGACTTCGACTGGAGCCGCAGGAGGGCCCTCAAGGCGCTCCGCGCGCGCTCCTACGGCGAGGGCCGGGACATCGGAAAGGCGCTCTACAACGCGATCGCCGACGTCGTTCCGAAGATCAACCGCCGGGGCGTGATCCTCGTCACCGACGGGTACGTGGCCGAGGACTCGTTCGCGCGCTACTCGGAGAAAATCGTCATCGACTACGCGAGGAGCCATCACGTGCCGGTTTTCATCGTATGCCTGAGGGAAAAGAACCCGGCGCTGGAGCGCATCGCCGCGGCCACCGGCGGGGCGATATACACGGCCCGCGAGATGGACGGACTGCGGAGCATCTACGACCGCGTCCGGGGCGGCGAGGAGTACCGCTACGTCCTGGTCTATTCCACCTTCAAATCGCCGACGCTGAAGGGCTGGTGGTCCGACATCCGCGTAGAGGTCGACTACCGGGGCCAGAAAGGCACGGAGTGGGGCGGGTACTTCGTACCCTGAGTCCGGCCCGTTCGAACACGCCCGCGCACGTCCCGGCACTCATCCGCGGAACTCTGTCAGGCAATAATTATAAGGAGAACTGACCCGTATGAAATGGATGGCGCGATGCGCGTGCTTCGTCCTGCTTCTCGTTCCGGCCGCTGCGGTAGCGGGGCCGTACCAGAAGGACGTGGAATACTTCAGGGCGAAAATCGAATCTATCGAGAAGGCGCGAAAAGTCGCCGGCGGACAGCCGTACCTGGAGACGGTTTTTTCGCTGAGGCTCCTCTCCGGTCCCGAGAAGGGTTCGCTGAAATCGATCACGTTCAAAGGCGACGAGAACGTCCCGGATTACGTAAAGTACCGTCGGGGCGACACCATCTTCATCGGGCATAACACGATATTCTCGGACGACGGCAACGACGAATATCTCACCATGCACGATATCGACAATTCATTCGGGCTTATCGCGCTCGCGGCGATATTCCTGGTCGCGCTCTTTGTGGTGGGCCGCGGCCGGGGCCTGCGCTCGCTCCTCGGCCTTTCGTTCACGGTACTTCTTATTTTCTTCGTGTTCATCCCCTTTACGCTCAAGGGGCGCCCTCCGCTCCTTTCGGTGCTCATCGTTTCAATAGCCGCCATCTGCGTCACCACCCCGCTCATCACCGGCCTGGGCAGAAAGACGCTCACGGCGGCCGCCGGGGCCGCGGCCGGGGTGCTGGTTTCGATGGCCTTCAGCGTGGCCTTCGGGTGGACCATGCATCTTTCCGGTATCGTCACCGACGAGCTGCTCACCGTGTTCTACACCACCAGCGCGAACATCAACCTGCGCGATATCGCGCTCGCGGGAATGATACTCTCCGCGCTCGGGGCGGTGATGGACGTGTCGATCTCGATTTCCTCGGCGGTCAACGAGTTCTACGTGGTGCACCCCGGGGTGGATTCGCGCACGGCCTTCCGCTCGGCGCTGGAGGTGGGCAGGGACAACCTGGGCTCCATGGTGAACACGCTCATCATGGCCTACGTCGGGGGGGCGCTCTCGCTCATACTCATCATTTACCTGCGCTTCGACTCGAGGATGCCCCTGGCGATGATCTTCTCGCACAACGAGATTCTGGTGGAGATACTGCGCTCCTTCGTGGGGTGCATGGGCATGCTCACCGCGGTGCCCGTTACCGCGGCGGTCGGCGTGTGGCTTAACCATTCGGCCGCGAAAAACGCGCCTACCTTACAGTGACCTGAGCGATTCCACCAGCCACTGCACCGACTTCTCGAACTGGGCGGCGCCCCCGGCGTCGTTTCCGTCGTCCGGGTATACCTCGATCGTCTTGTCGCATTTCAAATGGTTGAAGAGCGCGAAGACGCACTGCGGCGGCGAGATAGTGTCCTTGAACCCGACGGTGAAGAGCGCCGGTCCGGTTACGCGGTCGGCGAAGTTAACGGCGTCGAAATAGGAAAGGTTTTTCTTGATGAGTTTTTTCTTCGTCCTCTGGAGCGAAAGGTATTCGTTTATCTCCGCGGTCGCATCGCTCGTCGAGACGTTCTGGCTCTCGCCGAGGTACGCGAACGAGGGGGTGTCGAGCACCAGGGCCGTCGGGCGGCTGGAATTGGCGGCGGCGAAGACCGCGGCCGCCCCGCCGAGGCCCTTTCCCATCAGGCCCATCGCGCTGCAGTCCAGCCGCTCGTTGAGACGCAGGACGTCGATGGCGCGGTAGGCGTCAAGGTACACGCCGCGCATGTAATAGCCGTTGATATCGGTGATCGAGTCGACCATATAGCCCGGGCTTTTTTCGGTTTCGGTTCCGTTCGACTCGCCGTGACCGCGCAGGCGCAGGAAGAAGTAGGCCGTGGTTTCGTCGAGCGGAAACCCGGCATAGGGATCGGGCCTGTTATAGTCGTGGATGATGATGACGGCCCTGGCCTTGCGGCTTCCGGCGGGCACCAGGAGGCTTCCGGTCACCGCCGAGCGGAACATCCCCCTGAACGTTACCTGGAAACGGTTGAACGGCGAACGGGCGGAATTGAGCGGCGTGAACGACGGTTCGATGGGAATCTTCTTGAGTTCCGCGATCGAGCCCTTCCAGAAGGAGTCGAAATCCTCTTCGCGGTCGAAGGGGGGCAGGTGCAGGAAGAAGCGGTCGAAATCGCCCGTTACAGGCATGGCCCGGTGTCCCGTTAGTTAGAGAGTTTGTAGATGAAATAATAATTGTAGCTGAACAGAACATAGATGACGACTATCACGGCCGTGGAAACCACCAGGAGCGAGAGGAGCAGCCCCGACGCCTGGAGCGGCCGGACGAACATGTGCAGCGCTATCCTGGAGCCCGAAAGGCCGTCCCTGCGCAGGGCGTAAATTCTCCGCACGAAGAGGTAGACCAGCGTCCCCGCGATTCCGAGGCGGATTCCCCAGACGACGATGATGTTGAACAGCGGCTTGTCGTCGACGGCGAGCAGCGCGATCGGCGACACGACCGCGTCCATAAGGATGGCCGAGGCGAGCGCCGAGGCGAGGATGAAGAGGCAGAGTGTCATCACCGCCTTCAGCCTGTCGACAACGCGGTTTTTTTCGAAAAGGGTCCTGCCCTGCATGATCTCTTTTCCGTTTCTATTTATCGGAGGACTCGTCGGCGGCGGGTTCCTCGCGTGCCGGTTTGCGCGGCGCGTCGGGCGCCTTTTCGCCCTCGGAACGTATTCCCATCTCCTCCAGCGCCTCGCGCGCGGCCTTCTGGACCGCCATACTCGGGTCATAATCGCGCTTGTATTTTAAAATGTCAATTGTTCTTTGGTCCTTCATGTCTTTGAGGAGCCGTATGGCGCGCAGCCGCACCATGGCGTTGTCGCTTTTAAGCGCGTCCACAAGGCGGGGATAGGCCTTCTCGTCGCCGAGCCTGGCCAGCGCCGCCACGCAGTAGATGTACAGCGTATAATGCTCCTTGCGTTTCTTGAAGGGATAGGATTCGATCGTGGCGATCACGGAGTCGATGTCCTTCGCCGCCTCCTTCGCGCCGAGACGCGCGAGGGCGTTGGCCGCGTATCCCCGTACGTCCCTGTCCTCGTCCTCGTCCTTGAGGAGCTCGATGAGAAAGTCCCTCGGCGCCGCGGAGCCGAGCCGCCCCATGAACATGGTAAGAGACCCGCGGATGGTGCGGGTGGTCTTTACGTCCTTTATGGCCGATTTAGCGAACTCGGAAAGCTCTCCCGCCTCGAACTCGCCCATGGCGGTAATGAGGCTTTCGGTGAGGTTCGAGTCGGTCGACAGGTCGCGGCCCTTCAGTTTCTCGGCCAGCACCTGCCGCGCCGGGCCGTGCTTCAGGTTTTTAAGGGAATTCACCGCCGCGATCTGCACGTCCTCGGAATCGTCGCCGAGCGCCTCCATCATGGCGGGAGCGGCGGAGGCGTTTTTAAGGTCGCCGGCCACGGTGATCGCCCTGACTTTAACCTCGGGATCGGTTTCGTTCCGTATAACGTCGACCAGCCGGTCGCCGAGAGACCGTTTGAGCGACTCGTCCCGGATGCCGAGAATCATGTTTATCGCCTCGCGGCGGTCCTTGTTGATGCCGAATTTAATGGTCTTTTCGATCCATTCGGCGCGCTTCTTCTCGTTCTCGGCCTGTTGTTCTTTCCGCTTGCGTTCCTTCTCCTCGGCCGTTTCAACCGCCTTTACGGGCCTGGCCGCCGCGGGTGTGGAGGGCGCAGTCCGGGCATACAGCCCCGCGGCTCCCGCCGCCATGAACGCGAGCATGGCCATCGTCAGTATATGCCCTGTATGTATTCTCATCCTTCCTCTCACTTCATTTAGATTCTAAGGTTCGGGCCGCGCCGGTTGCAAGCACATTTGTTTCAAATAAGGGCCGTCCTGCCGGGCCCTGTAACAAATCGCGCTCCCGGCGTACTGACACTGGACACGGCCGGTGAGATATCCGGGGATGTGAGCGCCCTTATAAGCATTATCGGCCGTTTGCGGGCCGAATGCAGGCCGATTATGCGTGATTCCGCCGCGCGCTGGACCGCGGGAACCCGGACCATTATTTCTTGACACCGGCCTCAGGAATGCGTACCATTTTTACCTGGCGGGGCGTTGTAACGAAAATACGCGGTCCGATCGCCCGCCGCGATTCTCCCGGTTCAGCGCACGCATCCGGAAGGATTCCCGGCGCCGTGACGCCGTTATAACGGGATACACATTATGAAAACGACCATCATACGGCTTGCGCTGCTTGTTTCCGTAACGGCATTCGCCGCTCCGACGCTGGCGGCGGACCGCTACGCGCTCATAAAGCTCGAGGGTTCGGTGAATCCGATCATCAGCGAGCACGTCATCAAATCGATCGAAAAGGCGAACGAGGCGCGCGTGCGCTTCATCATCCTCCAGATGGACACTCCCGGCGGACTGATGGGTTCCATGCGCGAGATCATCAAGTCCATCCTCTCCTCGGACGCTCCGGTGGTGGTGTTCACCGCGCCCAAGGGGGCGCAGGCGGCCTCCGCTGGCGGATACATCATGCTCGCCGCGCATATCACGGCCATGGCTCCGGGCACCGAGATCGGCGCGATGCACCCGGTGAGCCCGTTCCTCAACTTCGGCCAGAAGGACGAGCAGGGCAATCCCGCCGAGGGCATCATGGAAAAAAAGGTGCTCAACGATACCATCGCCTACGGCAAGAGCCTGGCGCAGAAGCGCAAACGGAACGTGGACTGGACCGTGCGCGCCATCCGCGACGCGATCTCGAGCACCTACCTGGAGGCGCACAGGCTCGGAATAGTCGACATTATCGCCGAGGACGTCGACGACCTGCTGGTCAAGCTCAACGGCAGGAGAGTGGACGTCAACGGCTCCATGGTGACCATCTCCACGGCCAACATTTCGGCGCTTTCGTTCGAGATGGACTGGAAGGAGAGGCTGCTCAACTTCTTCGCCGATCCGCAGATGGTCTTTCTTCTTTTTATCATAGCGGTCGCCGGCATAGGAATGGAGTTTAAAAGCCCGGGGCTCATCGTGCCCGGGGTGGTCGGCGCCATCGCCCTGTTCCTCTTCCTCATGGCGGTGCGGGTGCTCCCGATCAACCTGGCGGGTCTCGCTCTCATCATTCTGGCGATCGTGTTGTTCATCCTGGAGCTCAAGATCGCGAGCTATGGCCTGCTTACAATCGGCGGGATAGCCGCGTTCATTTTCGGTTCGATGATACTCTTCGACTCGCCCCTGCCGGGCGGCCGGATCCCGATGCGCTCGATCATCGCCGTGGTGGTCTTCCTGCTCGCCTTTTTCTTCGTGGTGGTGCGCTCCGTCGTGCTCGCTCACAGGGGCCAGGTCACCACGGGCATGCAGGGGCTTGTGGGCGAGACGGGCGTCGCCATCCGCGATTTCGCCGCGGATGGAAAGGTCTTCGTTCACGGCGAGATATGGAACGCGACTTCGGAAGACGAGATAAAACGCGACGACAAAGTGACGGTGGTCGGCTCGAAGGGCATGACACTCTTCGTCAGGAAGCTGTAGCGCGGCCGGCCTCGAGCGCGACGCGGAGGGCGCCCGTGCGCGGCCCCTCCGCCGGAGTTATACACTACACAACACACAGGAGGTGTACGATGTTCGAGATGTTTCCCACATTGCTGATCCTTGCGGTGCTTCTGGTCATCGCTTCGATTAAGGTCATCAAGGAGTACGAGCGCGCGGTCGTGTTCCGCCTCGGTAGGCTGTTGAAAACGCACAAGGGCCCCGGTATCATCATCATCATACCGTTTGTCGACAAATGGGTGCGCGTGAGCCTGCGCCTTGTGGCGATGGACGTCCCGCCGCAGGACGTCATAACCCGCGACAACGTGTCGGTTAAGGTAAACGCGGTGCTCTATTTCAGGGTCGTCGATCCCAACAAGGCGGTGACCGAGGTCGAGGACTTCATGTACGCCACCTCACAGCTTGCCCAGACCACCCTGCGGAGCATCCTGGGCATGAACGAGCTGGACGACCTGCTCAGCGACCGCGAGCGAATCAACACCGAGCTTCAGAACGTGCTCGACACGCACACCGATCCGTGGGGCATAAAGGTCACCGCGGTCGAGGTGAAGCACGTGGACCTGCCGCAGGAGATGCAGCGCGCCATGGCCAAGCAGGCCGAGGCCGAGCGCGAGCGCCGCGCGAAGGTCATCAACGCCGAGGGCGAGTTCCAGGCGGCGGCCAAACTGATCGAGGCGGCCTCGCTCATGGAGGCGCATCCGATCGCCCTGCAGCTTCGCTACCTGCAGACGCTCCGCGAGGTCGCGACCGAGAACAACTCGACCACGCTCTTTCCCATTCCGCTGGACGTCATCTCGCATTTCATGAAGAAGTAGGCCCCGACGGCCGACGGGCGCCCGTTTGGCGCCCGCGTTCCGGATGCGCGGAGCGTACATACTGAGGGCGCGGTGTGGCGCGGCGCGATTTCGGAATCGCGCTTTCACGTGTCCGGAAGGCTTATGAGTGTGTACGGGGCTTTCCGCTGAGTAGAGCCGGGAATCGCGCTTTCACGTGTCCGGAAGGCTTTTAAGTGTGTACGGGGCTTTCCGCTGAGTAGAGCCGGGAGTCGCGCT
>JAGODA010000120.1 GCA_017998475.1 Spirochaetota bacterium
CTCGGGATGTACCCCGAGTGGTCGTGGTGCTGGCCGGTCAATCGCCGTATCATCTACAATCGCGCGGCCGTGAACCGCAAGGGAGAGCCCTGGGACAAGAATCGCTGGGTCGTCAAGTGGACCGGCAGCGCCTGGAAGGGTGATGTCGTCGACGGCGGTCCGAAGGCAGGTCCCGATGCCAAGAATCCGTTCATTATGAACGCCGAAGGAGTGGGCAAACTCTTCTCCAAAGACCTCGCGGACGGGCCCTTCCCCGAGCACTACGAGCCGATGGAAACGCCGGTGGCTAACATATTCAGTTCGCAGAGAATGAATCCAGCGGCCAAGGCGCTCGACAGCCTTAAGGGTGATTTCGGCGACGCGGGACGCTTCCCGTATATCGCCACCTCCTACCGTGTCGTTGAGCACTGGCAGGCCGGGGCCATGACCCGTAACCTTCCGTGGCTGGCGGAGCTTGTTCCCGACATGTTCTGTGAAATCAGCCCGTCGCTCGCGAAGGCCAAAGGCATCAAGAACGGGGACAAGGTGCGGATATTCAACTCGCGGGGCAACATCAGCGCATATGCCCTTGTGACCGAAAGGGTTCAGCCGCTCAAGGTGCAGGGAAAGATGGTTGAAATGGTCGGCATGATCTGGCATTTCGGCCATGGATGCGGCGTGTCGGGTGACAGCTGCAACCAGCTCACGCCCAGCATCGGGGACGCCAACACGAATATTCCCGAGTTCAAGGCATTTCTGGTAGACATCAGGAAGGAGGCATAAGTCATGTCAGATAAAGCGTTTTTGGTTGACACAACTAAATGTTCCGGATGCAGATCCTGCCAGGTTGCCTGTAAACAGTGGAACAATCTTCCCGCGGAGAAGACCGAGTTTTTCGCGGGTCCCGAGCTGACCAACCCGAAAGAGCTGTCGGCCATAACCTGGAACCACGTGAAGTTCTTCGATATAGACCGCTCTAACCCCGAGCGTCCGATCTGGACGATTATGCACAAAAAGTGCTACCACTGCGAGGTTGCCAACTGCCTGCGCGTGTGTCCGGAAAAGGCGATCTACAAGAAAGACGGATGGACGGTCATCGACCAGGACCGGTGCATAGGATGCGGAGCCTGCGTGAACGAGTGTATCTATCACGTGCCGCAGGTAAGCGATGTGGACCACAAGTCTCACAAATGCCATGCCTGCCTGATGAATCCGCGAGAGATTCCGGCGTGCGCGTTCGCCTGTCCGACCGGCGCCCTCACCTATGATTACCGGTTGAACATAATCAAGAAAGCCGAGAAGCGCCTGGAGGAGATCAAAAAAGACTTCCCCAACGCCAGCATTTACGGCAGGGAGCAGTTCGAGGGATTGAAGGTCATCACCATACTCAGGGACCGTCCCGACAAGTACGGTCTCGAACTCGATCCCAAGCCGATAGACCTGGTGAAGGCCGAGTCGATTCGCGAGACATACAGGATGCTCGCCTTCTTCAGTATGGGAATTCCCGCGCTGAAGAGGGTAGCGTATCGCATGTCCAGGTCCGCGGTGGAGAAGGACCGGCGGGCCTGATACGTTTTTCAACTGATCGCATCACCGGGAAAAGGCGATGGTATGAATCATCGCCTTTTCCATTTATTCAGGCCGGAAAAAGATTATTTGACAAAAAGCCATCGGGGCCGGTTAATAGTGGATCGTCACGTCGGACGGTCCCACTCGTCGCGGCGGGGATTTCAGCTACAGGAGATCGCAATGAAAAGGCTGGTGGTCGTGCTCGCGGTTCTGGCGTCCTTTACCCTCTCGTGCAGTTACTTCTTCAAGGAGACGCTGAATGTAAAGCAGGTTGTCATGAAGAAAGAGGAAATGGACAGGTCCGACAATCCGGCCTATAAATTCCTCGCCACCCGTGACCTGGCCCAGAAGCGCGTGCAGATAAAGAACGTTACGGTGAAGGACGTTATCGTATCGGGCAACATCGATTATGAATTCTGCGTGCTGGTCAGCGTGCCCTATGAAAAGGGCGTGGTCGACTGCTATATCTATTCCCGCGAACTGAAGACGGTCTCCAGCCTCGTCAGGGGAAAGACCAGAATTGACGTTATCGGGGATTTCGGCCGTTTCTTCACGCTGCTCGACGACGCGTATACGAAAATCGAGATCATCAATGCCGATATTACCATACTCAAGGAGAAATAGATCGCCATGGAGTCGTTTGTTCAGACGCTGTTCGCCGAAAGGATAGGCGGAGCGCAGTTCGGGAAAGAAGATAAAATCTACAAGTTCGAGAAGATAAAACGCGCGAAGCGCGAGGCCGTTAAGAATAATCCGGGCATGGAGCTTATCGACCTGGGAGTCGGAGAGCCCGATGAGCGGACGTTCGACCTGGTCCTGGAGACCCTCCGCTCGGAGGCCGGCAGGCACGAGAACCGCGGCTATTCGGACAATGGAATCGAGGAATTCAAGGCCGCAGCCGCCGCGTATCTGAAGAGGGTATTCGGCGTGGATGGGATATCTCCGGAGCGCGAGGTGAACCATTCGATCGGGTCGAAGCCGGCGCTCGCGATGATGCCGGCGGCCTTCATCAATCCCGGCGACGTGACGCTCATGACCGTTCCGGGATATCCCGTGGCCGGTACCCACACGCAGTGGTACGGAGGACAGGTTTACAACATTCCGCTTGAAAAGGAGAATGGCTTCCTGCCCGACCTCGAATCCATTCCCGCCGAAATCAGGAAGCGGGCCAAGCTCCTCGTCATCAACTACCCGAACAATCCCACGGGGGCGAGAGCGACCGAGTCGTTTTACCGGGATGTGATCGAATTCGCCCTTAAAAACAACGTGGTCGTGGTCCAGGACGCGGCCTATGCCGCCCTGGCGTATGACGGGAAGCCGCTGTCCTTTCTGAGCATCCCGGGTGCCCGTGAGGTGGGGGTTGAGATTCATTCGTTATCCAAGTCATATAATATGACCGGATGGAGAATGGCGTTCGTGGCCGGTAACGAAAAGATAGTCAGGGCTTTCGCCACCGTGAAGGACAATTACGACTCGGGCCAGTTCAAGGCCATCCAGTGGGCCGCGATACGCGCCCTGGAACATCCGGAGCTCACCGATCAGATCAAAGCGAAGTACGAACGCCGCCTGAGGGAGCTGGTCCGCGTTCTTTCATCGATCGGATTCAGCGCGGAGATGCCCGGCGGCACCTTTTATCTGTATGTACGGAGCCCCAGGGCCATCAAGGGCGGAATGTCTTTCCCGACCGCGGAGGATTTTTCACAGTACCTCATCAGGGAGAAACTGATCTCGACCGTTCCGTGGGATGATGTGGGACATTTCCTGCGGTTCTCGGCGACCTTCGAGGCGCCGTCCGCGGAGGCCGAAGGCGGTATTCTCAAAGAGATAGAAAGAAGATTTAGTGATTTACATCTTGAATTCTGATGTTCTATACTACGGATATCCGATGATCGCCGGCCGGCAGGGAATCGCGGTTCTCATTCCCCCGGCCCCGGAGTCGAACCGTCTGGAGTCCGGCCGCCGTTAGCGGTGTCACGCAGTCGTGGCAGGCCGGCGGCGGGGAGTTCGGTACAGTGATGTTCCGGTGGGGCAACGTGAATGGAATTTAACGTTTTGCGCGGCGGGATCTTTTCGAAAAAAACCATTACCATCGCCGGCGTGGTGGTGCTGTGCCTTGCGGTGGCAGCCATCGGTGCGCGGCTGCTTCTGAAAAGCACCGCATCCCTCGATGGTTCATTCGCGGGCGCGGTAGGGCAGAAGGTCGAAATTCTCAGGGACGGCCGGGGGACGCCTCGGATCAAGGCGGCGGGTTGGGAAGACGCGTTCTTCGCGCTCGGATATGTACACGCGCAGGACCGCCTGGTCATGATTGAGTATTACCGGGCGCTCGCTCGCGGGCGGATCGGAGAGTTGTACGGTGAGAACGCGGGTCTTATGGACAGGCTCGCAACCGTGATGGATTTCCATGGCCGGGCGGCCGCAATAATCGACAGGCTCGCCTCCCCGTATCGGGAATACCTCGACGCGTACGCGAAAGGCATCAACCTTATAAAGGACAGAAAGTATCGGGAGATCGTTCGCTTTTCACGGCTGCCCGACGATCCGTGGTCGTCGCGGGATGTCGTGGCCATCCTCCTGCTCCTCGACTGGTCCCAGTCGTACCTGGCCAACCGCGAACTGATTTTCGCGCTTCCCGAACGCTTGAGCGCGCACCAGATGCGGGATGTCATTCCCGAGGATATGCTGTACTGGTATTCGGATTCGGAGCAGAAGAACATATTTGCGCTCAAAGAGCTCAGAAAGACCGTGGACGAATTCGTCGGATCGTTCAACTCGGGATTCGCCTTTCTTCTTCCGAATGCCCTGACGCACGATGGCAAGGCGCGCATCGCGTTCAATCTCGACGCGCCCATGCATCTGTATCCCTCATGGTACCCAGTCTCTTTCCAGGTCGGAAGCGAGGAGCTCGAGGGCGTGGGATTCGCGGGGATGCCGTTCGTCTTCAGCGGGAGGAACCGTGCGATGGTATTCGCGTCATTTACCATCAAGGCGGACATCCAGGATTTTACCATCGAAACCACCCGCAAACAGAAGGATTCGGATCAATACCTGGGCGCCTTCGGATGGCGCGATTTTGAAAAGGCAGAGATCCGCCTTGCCGACGGCGCTCGCCTCGTTGTCCGTTTCACCGAGCGCGGTCCCGTTTTGAGCGACATCTTCGAGGGGATGTACCGGACCGATTGCATCTCGATCAGAACCCTTTTCCCCGGTGAGGACTATTTGGCCGCGCTGTTCGATGTTCCTTTTGCGGTTTCTCCGGCCGGGGCGCGCGCACGGCTCCTCAATGTGAGCTCTCCGCCCCGGACATTCCTGTTCGCTTCGGGAGACAACAGCCTCCGCGGATTCTCCGGCAGGCTTCCGGCCAGGGTCCGGGGGGGCGGGGCGCTTCGAAACAGGGTATTCAACCCGGCCTGGATCGGGGCAGTCGATCTGTCAAATTATTTCGAGGCGGCGGGGCGTGATGTGAGCGTTGTCGGCGGCTCGTTCGCCGATGGTACGCCTCCCGTTCTGCGTGACGCTCTCCCCTACAGTGATGAAAACCGTATTGCCCGAATCAGGGAGCTCCTGTCGGGCGGGGGCGGAGTCGACGCCGTCTCAATCCAGCGTGTGCTACGCGACATTTATTCCGTGACGGCATCGAGGTTTGTTCCGCTGTACCTCCGTCTGCTGGAGAAGATTCCCGTGACTTCCGCGCGGCTCGCGCGCATCTACTTTCTGGACTGGGATTTCAGGATGCGGAAGGATTCGGTTGCGGCCACAATTTACCAGACACTGCTGGTCAAGCTCATTCAGGAGACGCTCGGCGACGAATGCAAAAACGAAATAACCGATATACTCGAACATCATCAGCTTTTGTCGGACACGTTCATGGAAGCGCTTGAGGATGAGCGATCTTCGCTGTTCGACGACATCTCCACCCCGGGGAGGGAAGAGAGAAGGGACGAAATTTTCGACAGGGCCTTTCTGCGTTCCATGCGTTTTCTCAATGAGCGTCGCGGGCCGATAATGGAGAACTGGTACTGGGGAAGTCTTCATTCGGGGCATTTCGCCGTTCCGCTTGTGGATGAAAGAGGTTTCTGGTCGCGTATGTTCTACGGCAAAACGGACGAACCCGTTGAAGGCGGATCATCGACGGTCTATCGCGGGACAGCGCTTCCCATGGAGAACCTTAAAGCGGGTGTGACGACGTGCTTCTCGGGAATCTATGACGAGACGGCCGGGGCCTTTTCCGCGTCGTACAGCAACTCTCTCAATCCCTTTTCGGACTATTTCGACTACAGGAAGGAATACGGTGTCTTTACGGCGTTCGGTTCAGAGGACATCCGGCACCATACCGATTTACGCCCTGTGAAATGAACGATGTGGAGCTGATCGGGATCGAACCGACGGCCTCTAGAGTGCGATTCTAGCGCTCTCCCAGCTGAGCTACAGCCCCATGGTGAGTCCATGCTATGCGGTGCCATGGCTTGCGTCAATGAAAATTTATTCATGGTTGATGATAAATGATATCCGGCTGGTGTTTGCATGCCTTTCTGACCGCGGGGATAGGGGGGCTCCTCGATGTCCTCTGACAAACGGGTCTTCGGTTCGATGAAACGGCGAGGTCTCATTCCCCGGATGGTTGTGACGCTCGTGCTGGTGTGCTGCGGTCGGGCTTTCGCGGCCGAGCCCGTCGTTATTGACGAACATTTTTCGAGAATCGGCCTGAGCGGGCACCTGGAGTATTTCCTCGATGAAAAGGGCGTCGCCGGTATCGACACGGTTTCCGCTGACGGATTTCCATTCCGGGTGGTCGATCGCGCCGGAGACAGTCCCTCGTTCGGCTACAGCCGGGGCGCGCTCTGGCTGAGGTTCCGGGTGTCGAATCCGGCGGCCGCGCCGGTCGAGTGGTTCCTCGAGTACAATTATCCCATCATCGACCATGTCGAGCTTTTTGTTCCCGAAGGGAAGGGCTATAGGAGTATGGAAGCCGGGGATCATCGCCCCTTCGCCGAGCGTCCGGTGCGATACCGTTCCCCGGTGTTCCCGATACTTTCGGAGTGCGGCGAGTCCATGTATTACCTCAGGGTGCGGAGCCAGGGTTCTCTTACGGTGCCGCTTGTCGCGTGGCGTCCGGATTCATTCGACAGGGCACGGGCCACGGAAACGCTCCTGCTCGGCATATATTACGGCGTTATCGCGGGGCTCGCGCTGTATCTGGCCTTTCTTTTCCTGTCCGTGCGCGAGATCAACTACCTGTATCTCGTACTGTTCATGGCGGGTGTCGCCGTTTTCACAATGGTGCACAACGGGCTGGGCTTCCAGTATCTCTGGCCCGAGAGCGTCGACTGGCAGAACAGGGCGCATCCGCTCATCATGTTTATTGTAAACGCGGTGATGCTGCAGTTCACCCGCCACTTTCTCTCGACAGGACAGAAGATACCGCGCCTTGACACGGTCGTTCGGGTGCTCGCCGTATTGAACCTGCCCATGGTCGCGGTGCCGTTTGCGGCGGAGTACTATTACGCGACCCAGGTTGCGGTGGTGATGTCGGGGATTGCCGGAACACTGTGCATCCTGGCCGGGCTTATCGGCTTCTGGCGCGGGCTCAGGGAGGCCCGGTATTATCTTACCGCCTGCCTGTTCTTTCTGGTCGGGGTGCTGCTCATGGTGTTGCGCGCGTACGGACTGCTCCCCGAGAACCCGATTACGGCGTGGACCTACCAGGTCGGTTCATCGGCGATGGCGCTGCTTTTTTCGCTCGGAGTGGCGGACAAGATTAACTCTATACGGGCGGAACGCGAACGGGCCCTGAGCCGCCTTGCCGAGTCCGAAGAGAAATACCGCACGCTTGTGGAAAACGCCCACGACGGGATCGTCCTTCTGGCGGACGAGCGCCCGCTGTATGCGAACCCCTCCCTGATCGGGATGCTGGCATACCCTGAAAGCGAGTTCTATAAAAAAACCATCTCCGATTTCCTCCCGGACACTCCGCTTGGCAAGGCGCTGGTGCTTCCGCGATACCGCCAGAGGATGCGCGGGAGCGACCTTCCCTCCAGGTACGAGGCCCAGCTTCTCACCGCGGACGGGCGGCTGCTCGACGTTATCATATCGGCGTCGCGTATTCACATGGGCGGCGAGGACGTGGTTATCTCCATCATCAGCGACGTGACGAACCTGAAACGGGCGGAAAACACCGTACACCGGCAGTACAACGAAATTCGCGCCCAGTACTCGGAGGTCGAGTCCCTCAATCGCGAGCTGATGAGGACGCACCGCGAACTGCTGGACCTCAACGAGCGGCTCGCCAGGGAAAAGGAACAGCTCGCCGCGACTCTTGTGTCGATCGGCGACGGGGTGATCGCCACGGACACGGACGGCCGCATCGTTATGCTCAATCACGCCGCTGAAAGGCTGACGGGCTGGTCCCAGGCCGAGGCCGTCGGGCGCCCGGTCGGCGAGCTGTTCAACGCGGAAGGCGCGCCCCTCAAGGGGGAGCGGGACGGCGGGATCGTCTCTCGGGTAATACGCAAAGGAGGTCTGGAGCTCAGCGATGTTCCGCTCACGCTGACGAAAAAGCACGGAGACGAGAGGGTGGTGGAGATCTCACACGCCCCGGTGCAATCCGCGAACGGGGAGATCCTCGGGGTCGTACTCGCGGTGCGCGACATTACGGAGAAGCACAAGCTCGAAAGGGAGCTGATGAAGATCGGCAAAATCGAGTCCCTGGGGCTCCTGGCGGGCGGAATCGCGCATGATTTCAACAACCTGCTGACGGCGATTATCGGCAATCTTTCGCTGGCGAAAATGGAGGCCGGTGACAACAGGGCGTGTTCGGAGATACTCGAGCGCATAGAGAGCGTTTCTCAGAGGGCGGTCAACCTGACACGCCAGCTCCTCACTTTTTCGAAGGGGGGTGATCCGATTAAGAAGACGGCATCGATCGTTGAGCTTCTGGAAGAGAGCGTTTCATTCCTTCTGGCCGGCTCGAACGTGCGGAGTCACCTGACCGTTGAGGGGGATGTATGGCACGTCGACATCGATCCCGATCAGATCAGCCAGGTCGTTCACAACCTCATCATCAACACCATGCAGGCGATGCCCAAAGGGGGAAATCTGCGGATAAACATCCGAAATGTCTCCGATGTGCAATGGCTTCCGTTGCCCGCGGGCCGTTACGTGAGGGTCTCCATTTCGGACGAGGGAGTCGGTATTCCGCAGAAACACCTCAGCAGGATATTCGATCCCTATTTCACCACCAAGGAATACGGCAGCGGCCTGGGTCTGGCAATCACCTACTCGATCATCAAGAAACACGGTGGTCACATCGATGTCGAGTCGAGCGAGGGGATGGGAGCGACGTTCAACGTATATCTGCGCGCGTCCGATGACGAAAAGGCAGACGGGCCCTCATCCCCTCCCGGCACCGCGGTTCCGAAGCGAGTAAATCGTTTAAATCGTTTTGATAATCTGTAATACCCTCATCC
>JAGODA010000121.1 GCA_017998475.1 Spirochaetota bacterium
TTAACTTATCTGAGCTTGTGATCGTAGCGAGGTCTTGGGTTCACTGTGAACGGTAAACTCGGCTATCGCCGAATTACAACAGGGTTTGGGTCGCATGGTACTGGCTCTACAGTCCGGGAAAAGGAGTCTCGAGCAGACCGGTCAGTACATTGAGCGGTAAGGGCAGGGTAAAAAGATTGACGGGCCGTCTTTCCGGGTAAAGGATTGGCGGCATGATGCTGAAGGCTTCGGTAAATGGTGCGGTTGGAAACGCAATTCCGGGGAAGTCGCGTGCGGGGCTAAAGACGGTCGTGTTCGCGGTACTTTTCCTCTCGGCGATGACGTTTGCTCTCCCGCGCGAAACCTTCGATCCCCATCCGGGCGTCGGAGCGGATGTTTTCTGTAAGTCGCTGTATTCCTTTGGGCAGGAATCGCAGGACGCGGAAAGTCTCTTCGATGTCCGTCCCGTTATCCTGATGCAGGTGTCCGGTTACTCCGATACACTATTCACGCCCTCCGCTCGTTGGACCGATCCTACACGTGCTCCCCCACTCTGATTAAGCTCCAGGTTGACTCGAGAAAATCGAATCCATCTCCGTGTCTCTGGCGGGGAGGCCTTCTTCACCGGCTGCGTTTTGTTTAAAGGTTGCTGGTGCTGAAGGCAAGAAGCGAACATAACCATATGAGGGAGAGCTGTCATGCTTGAATTAATAGAAAAGGGCGGCCCGGTAATGTGGCCGATTGTCGCCGGGGCTTTTATCGGGCTGGCGATTACTATAGAGCGAATTCTGTACTTTTACTTTACATCGGTCAGTTATGCGGAGTTTAGACAAACTCTGGTGGACAGGCTCTGCGCGGGTGCATTGAGGGATCTCGACGTGCTGACCGCTCCCACGCGCCCGGCAAAAGGACCACGTCCGTCATGGCTGGTGCGGCTAGCGGATAGAACCCATGCCGAACGTTGGAAACGAAGTCCGTACGTAAGACTTGCCTGCGTATACCTGGAAAACCTTCACCGTGGAGCGCGCTCCAGGGAAGAGGCGCTCAAACGAACCGGTTCGGAGGAGGTCGAGCGGATGGAGCGGCACCTGCGAGGTCTTTCGGCGGTCGCGCATATCGCGCCTCTACTGGGCCTGCTCGGTACCGTGACCGGCATTATCGGAGCGTTCAGCGTAATCGCGAGCATGGGGGGGCAAGTGGACGTATCGTCGCTGGCAAGCGGAATATGGGAGGCGCTCATCACCACCGTAGCGGGTCTTTCAGTCGCGATTCCCGCTCAGCTCGCTTATATGTACCTGGACAGGTTGGTTTCCGGACGCATGAATGGTATGAGCTATACGGTTACTTATCTCAATGAAAGGTATTACGGTTCGAGAAGCGAGTGTGACGAGGGCTCTTCTGAAGAGCGCTCTGTCGTATTCGACGACAGGCAGGAAACCGCAATAGAGGAGGCGGTGTGATGGAATTCATTCGAAACAGGCGTAACGATCCGCACATCGAGCTTACGCCGCTCATCGACATCATCTTCCAGCTGCTGTTGTTCTTTATGCTCAGCTCGAACTTCATAGCCCCGATGTTGAAGATGGAACTTCCGAAAGCGCTGTTCAAGGAAAAGCTCGAAAAGGTGGATCTCGTTGTGACGGTTGGAAGGGAGGGACAGGTGTATGTCAACAAGGAGCAGGTTGAACTTGAGGATCTCCAGGGCGTATTGCAGGACCGAATGGTGAAGCTCGGGAAATATGACGTGATCTTCAAGGGGGATATCTCCATCAGCTATGGGGTTTTCGTGGAAATACTCGATATCGCCAAGCTTGCCGGGGCCACCAGCTTTTCGGTAGAGCATGATCGTAAGAGGTAGAACGATGCCGGCGCGGGTCGATGCCGAGAGGATTTTCAGTGATTTTTTGGAGCGGCTGGAAAACGGATCGATGCTTAGCCGCGTGGGCTGGGTGATATTTCTGGCGGTGGCGGTCGTATCGGTTATGGTAGGGCTGGACTATTCAACTACGGAACGCACCGTCATTGACCTTAATACGGGACGGGAGGAGTACCATGTGCGAAGGGTCTCCGAAATTCCCCGTGAGCTCGAAAATGCTGAGGCCGAGAAACAGGCGGCGGAGGATGATGAGCTCGGCCTCGAGGACATCAGGCAGCGGTATGTTTCCTATATCGTTTCACGAATCGAGCGCAACAAGCTCTACCCTGATGAATCGCAACGCAAAGGGCATGAAGGGGTGGTGGCGGTGCGCCTTCTCCTCGCCCGCAATGGAAACGTTCGAAGGGTGACCATCCTCCAGCCGGCCCGTTATCCGGCGCTCACTGACGCGGCCATCGCGAGCATCGCCCGTTCGGTCCCCTTCGAGCCATTCCCGAAAGGACTTGAGGAAGAGGAAATGACCATTCGCCTGGAGATCCGTTTTACGCTCCGATGATGGGATATACTATGAGGAATCGGCAGGGACATCCGATACGCGCGTTCAAGGGTCTCTCCCTGTGCGTGCTCATTGCCTCGTCGTTGACGTTTTCGTTGCCGAAAGAGTACTTCGATCCCCATCCCGGGGTTGGAGTCGATATATTCTGCAAATCTCTGACCTTTATAGGGGCAGAATTCCAGGGTGACCTTTATGTAGTCGCAGGCGGTCCTGTCCTGGTGGGGGAGGTGGACGATGTGCATGACTGTCTCCTCTCCATGGCACCGATCGCATTCAGGGCCATCAGGGCCCCTCCATCCTTTGTCGTTTTCTAATCCGGCAACATCGCTCTGTCGTTTGGAATCGGGCTCAGCGTACCTATTAACATGCCTGCCGCATGCGTCGGGTTTGTTTGCCCGATTGTTTGGAAGTAGAATTTATGGAGGACGTTCAATATGAGAATAAAGCACATGAAACAGTTGTTGATTGTTGCGTTGATCGCCGGCGCAATGGCTCTCGGCGCTTCGCCGTTATCAGCTTTTGAGGTCGACACCGAGATCGAGAAGGTAAAAGAAGGATCACGGGACGCCGACTCAAAAATCGTCGTAACGGGAACAAAAACCAAGAAATACATGAAGACCGCGCCCGTCAAGACTGAGGTGGTCGATCGCGAGCGTATGGAAGCCAAGGCCGCCGGCACACTTTTCGACGCGCTGAACGCGGAGACCGGTCTTCTCGCCGACAACCAGTGCCAGAACTGCGCGGCCAACACTGTAAGCATCAACGGGCTCGAGGGGAACTATACGCAGGTATTATTCAATGGGTATCCCACGTTGTCCTCGCTGGCGGGAGTGTACTTCCTGCAACAGTTCCCGGTAGAGCTCATAGACCGGATCGAGGTGGTGCGCGGGGGCGCGTCGGCGCTGTACGGCAGCGGAGCCATAGGCGGCGTTATCAACGTAATAACGCGCAAACCCGTCGCCAACCAGGCAAGCCTGACTTATAAGCAGGAATTTATAAAGGGTGATGAGGCGTTAGCCAATACCGTTTCCGGATTCGCATCGGTTGTGTCGCGAAACGGCAAGGCCGGTATCGCGCTCTACGGATCAAAGATGGAACGAGACGAATGGGACGCCAACGGTGACGGGTATTCCGACCTCGCAAGGACGAACGGCAAGACCTTCGGCGCCAGCGGCTACTTCGCGATCATGAAGGGAATGGAGCTTGCGTACAACATGTATACGCTTTATGAGGATCGTAAGGGCGGCAACAACCTTGACAAGGAGCCGTTCCAGTCGAATATTCGCGAGCAGGCGAAAAGCAACCGAGACGCGGGAGATTTCAGGCTGGAGCATGAAGTGTCGGATGTGTTCAGCTATACGCTTTTCGGAGCCTTCGCGCGGAGCCATCGCCATACATACTACGGTCCGGCGGATGACCCCTCTGACCCCGCGAATCTACCGGATAATGTTACACTCTTTGGAAATACAAAGAACCCATACTATGTAACGGGGGCGAACGCGACGATTACCCCGGTCAAGAACCATGTTGTCTCTATCGGGTATGAATATACGAGTGACAAGGTCGATGATGAAAACCCGGGGATGGGCCGCGAGGTGCAGGAACACTACCGGAATCACGGAGCCTATGCCCAGTACGATTGGGACATGAAGGTCCTGAATCTTATCGCCGGAGTGCGCGCCGATAAACACAGCGAGATGGATGATTTTGTTTTCAGCCCGCGGGCGAGCGCGATCGTGCGCTTTTCTGATCACCTGCGGCTGCGCGGTTCGGTCGCCAGCGGATTCAAGGCGCCTCAGGTGTTCGATGAGGACTTTCACATAGAAGTCGCGCTTGCCAGTGGTTCCGGCCACCAGCAGGTCATCATCAACAGCGATGATATCGCGGCCGAAAAATCCATGTCGTACAGCTGCGATCTGAGCGCCGACGTTCACGCAGGGGATTTTCTCGCTGATGTAGGAATCGGCGGTTTCTATACCACCATAAAGGATAAAATGGAGGTCGATTACACGGCGCCGAGCTCCACGGTTGGTAATATCGATTATTTCCTGCGTGACAATGTGCCCGGCACCTCGAAAGTGATCGGCGCGAATTTTGAGGCTTCACTTTCGTATAAAAATCTCATGCGCTTCACTTCGGGAGGAACCTGGATAACCAGAGCGGTGGTGCCGGCCGAGCAGGTGTTCGATAACGACTCGACAAAGGACATGCTGCGCGTCCCCGAAATGACGGCCTTTGCCATGCTGCAGGCCTTTTTTGGTGATCTGACCGCAACTTTTTCCACCCAGTTTATTGGCAGTCAGAAGCTCGAGCATGACGTGGGCCTGGCGCTCAACAGGCTCGAAAAGACGGACAGCTTTTTAGTGCTCAACGCGCAGCTGCTGTATCGATGGAAGATCGACGAACACCGGCCAGCCGACCTGTTCGCCGGGGTGGACAACATCACGGATTCCTATCAGGACGATCTCGATGTCGGCGATACCAGGGACGCCGGGTATATTTACGGGCCTATCAAACCGAGAACCTATTATGTGGGAATGAGGGTGAGCATTTAACCGGAATCCCGTGCCGCCGCGCGGCACGGGATTTTCCCGCGTGCCGGGTCCAGAGGCCCCGACCTGTCCTCGGGGCCTCGCCGCGGCAAATCAGAAATACTCGGGCAGGATGGAGTGAAGGCGCTTCGCCTGCTTTTTGTTCCAACGCTCCTTTGCCGTGATGACGGCGTATCGTGAGGCCTCGTTGCAGGAGCAGTGTCCGATGCCGGCCGCCCGCGGTACGATCGCCTTGATGAGAGCGCGCGCGTTTGCCGCGTTTTTGTTCAGGTTGGCCACCACCATTTCCACACTGACATGCTCCTCGTCGACCTTCCAGCAGTCGTAGTCGGTGCTCATGCACACCACGGCGTAGCACATCTCCGCCTCGCGGGCCAGTTTCGCCTCAGGAAGCGTGCTCATGTTGATGACGCCCGCGCCCCACGAGCGGTACAGGTTGCTCTCCGCGCGCGACGAGAACGCCGGGCCCTCCATGCAGACGAGCGTTTCGCCTGTATGGAGCTTGAGCCCCGCCTCGGCGGCGGCCGGCGCGATAACGTCGTCGAGCGAGCCGCAGAAGGGATCGGCGAAGCCGACGTGCGCGGCAATGCCCTCACCGAAGAAGGTCGAGACGCGGCCCCTGGTGCGGTCGATGACCTGCGAGGGCAGGACGAAATCGAGCGGGCGTATCTCTTCCCTGAGGCTTCCGACGGCCGAAAAGGCGATGATCTTTTCGACGCCGATCATCTTGAGCGCGGCGATGTTCGCCCGGTAGTTGATCTCGTGCGGCAGGAGGACGTGTCCCCGCCCGTGACGGGGAAGGAAGGCCGTGCGCACCCCGCCGATCTCCGCTATCACCAGGGAATCCGACGGATACCCCCATGGCGTCCTGACGGTGATTTCTTCGATCACCTTGATGCCCTCGATCTGATACAGTCCGGAACCGCCGATAATTCCTATGCTTGCATTAGCCACATGCCACCTCTTGAAATTTTTAGCCATTGAATGGCCGATGGATTTTTTATCAAGATTAATTCAGACGGTGTCGGTCCTGACAACGCAGGCGACGATCGATCGAATCTCCGCGATGTTGAAAGGCTTCCTTATATAACCGCACGTCCTTTCTCCTCCCAGTTTCTCCACGAGCTCCTCGTCCTGGTAGAGGCCGGTGATGAAAACGATCCGCGCGTCGGGACGCGTCTCGCGGATGCTGTGATAGGCGTCGATACCGGAGAGAACGGGCATCGATACATCGAGAAAAATGATATCGTACTCGTTACGGCGGCAGAGCTCGCAGGCCTCCATGCCGTTCACCGCGCTGTCGACGCGTCCGATCCCGAGGCCCGCGAGCACGGTGACCAGAAGATCGCGGATGGCGGGTTCGTCGTCGGCCACGAGCACGGACGCGCGTTCGGGCGGCCTGGCCGTTTCCCGGGCGGGGTTTGCCGGTGTGTGGTGTCGGGATTCCCGGTCTGCCATGCGGATGCTCAGTCTCCGAAGATTTTTTGCGGATTGAGGATGCCGCGCGGATCGAACGCGGCCTTGATCCTTTTAAGAAGAGCGACCTGTTCCTCTCCGAGCGCGAGATCGAGATAGTCCCTGCGCGTGTACCCGATGCCGTGCTCGCCGGTGATGGTTCCGCCGTGCGCGAGCGCTATCGCGTAGATGTTTTTTTTCAGCGCGGGAAGCATGCGGTCCCATTCCGGGCGGTCCATGGCGCCTCTGAGCACGTCGATGTGGACATTACCGTCGCCGGCGTGCCCGAACATCACGGACCGAAGGCCCAGCCCGTTGAGGTATTCCTTTACCTTCTTTAAAAAAGAGGGGATCTCCGAGCGCGGCACCACGGTGTCCTCGGCGAGAAAGACCGGGCTCTCGGCGGTGATCGCCTCGCGGATGGCGCGGCGCGCTTTCCAAATGCGCTCGCTCTGGGCGCGGCTCTCGGCCGCGATGATACGCTCGCCGGGCACGCTCACGCAGTCGGCCAGCCCGGCCATCTGGTCGCGAACCGCCTCCGCGGAGACGCCGTCGAGCTGGACGAGCAGGTGAGCCCGCGCGTCCGGGAAGGCGATGTCCTCCCCCAGATACCGCGCCGTGAGGCGTATGGCGTCCTCCTCCATGAATTCGAGCGCGGCCGGCGAAATCTTCCGCGAGATGATCGCGTACACGTCGTCCACCGCCGCCTCGAGCGTGTCGTAGGGAATGAGAAGGTCCATCGTTATGGGAGGCGCCGGGATGAGGCGCAGAAGGATTTTCGTGATGACGGCCAGTGTTCCCTCGGAGCCCGTGATGAGACCGCACAGGTTGAAGCCGGTGGCGTTCTTTACGAACTTGCCGCCGGTGGTGATGATTGTTCCGTCGGGCAGTACGAACTCGAGTCCGAGGATGTAATCCTTCGTGGTGCCGTACTTCACCGCTCGCGGACCGCCCGCTCCCTCGGCGACGTTTCCTCCGATGGAACAGGAGTCAAGGCTCGCCGGGTCGGGAGGGTACATAAGGCCCAGCTCGCGCGCGGCCCGCTGGAGCTCGCCCGTGATCACGCCCGGCTCGACGAGCGCCGTCATATTGCGTTCGTCGATCTCGAGTATCCTGTTCATCCGCTCGAGCGAAAGCACCACACCGCCGGAGACCGGCACGGCCCCTCCGGTCACCCCCGTGCCCGCGCCCCTGGGGGTGACGGGCACGCCGAGTTCGTTGCATATCGCAAGCACCTGGCCGGCCTCGGCGGCCGAGGATACGCGCGCCACGATGTCCGGGGCGTGCTCGAGGTCGGAGGTCTCGTCGCGCGCGTAGCGGTCGATGAGGTCGCTCGCCGCGATTACGTTAGGGGCGCCTATCGCCCGCTCGAGGCGCGTGCGCAATGTTTCGTAGTGCGCGTTCATGATAGAACCGTCGTTACCGGGTATGCGCCACAACCATACCCGATATGGCACATCTTTTCCAATAACTATTTTTGTCGCCATATCATAAAAATGGCTTTACTGGATGTTCGCGACGGTATAGGCTACTTCGACGGTCCGAAGGGCCGCCACGCCGCGACCGCGACGCAGAGAACCTCTCGCAAGAAATTTGAAGGTGACCATGCTGAGGAAAAGAGATATTCTGACAAACCGTTTCGTAGAGCTCATCGAGGGCAACCACCAGGAGATAACCGAGCTGTTCATGAACGATCTTCTCCGCAATCCCGACACCTTCGCCTACCGGAACCTCGACCGCCAGATGGTCTACGAATCCGCGAACTCCATCTACCGCGACATCTCGAAGTGGATCGTGAAGGATTTTCCGAAGGAGGAAATCGCCCAGACGTTCCGCCAGCTGGGGCGCGAGCGGCACAAGCAGGGAATACCTTTCTCGCAGGTGCACAGGGCGCTGGTGCTGCTCAAGCGCCACCTGTGGGTGTTCGTGCTGAAAAAGATCGAGGAGGACCTCCACGTGTACGTCCAGGCGCTCGATCTGAACAACAGGGTGGTGCTCTACTTCGACCGGGCGTCGTTCTTCATGCTTCAGGGTTATGAGGAGATGCTCAAAAAACGGTGGTAGGTGATGCACGCCCATTGGTTGGATTTGGTTGTAAGGCATTGGAGGGGGGGCATCGCCGGGAATGAATACTAAATTTTTCATGAAAAGAAAAATTATGGCAAAATTCTCTTGACGAAAAACACGATACTATTTATAGGTTCATCACGCTTTGCGGCGAGTGCAGGTGTTCTTTAAAAAGTCTAAAATTCTTCAAAGTCGACCGAAAAGTTACAAAAAAGCTTGACGGCTAAATGGCCTATGGCTATCTTGTAATCACAAGCGGCTTAACGAATCCTTTTTAAAACATCGATTCCCAGAAAGCTGGGGATTTTTTATCCCCTGACGCTGGTTCTTTGAAAACTGAGTAGTAGTGGTACGTGAAATGGTTTCACGTCAATTTCCAATTAAGAAACGAATTAACTCTCAATACGTTCTATTACGGAGAGTTTGATTCTGGCTCAGAACGAACGCTGGCGGCGCGTCTTAAACATGCAAGTCGGACGGGAACCTCGGTGCTTGCATTGAGGGGAGAGTGGCGAACGGG
>JAGODA010000122.1 GCA_017998475.1 Spirochaetota bacterium
CGAGAATAATGTTCTCGGTGAATATGGCGCGGATTCCTATATTGACGAGTTCCATTGTCGTCTACTCCTCGCGGTATCCGGAGATGGTGCGCTGCAGCCATATTATCAGGGCGAGGATGATGAACGCTCCCGGAGCGAGCACCATGAGGCCGTTGTTCTCGTAGCCCGCGGCGTAGAGCGATTCGGGGAGCACCTGGTAACCGAGTATTTTCCCGAAACCGAAAAGCTCGCGGAAGAAGCCGACTATGAAGAGGATGAGCGCGTAGCCCAGGCCGTTCCCCAGCCCGTCGACGAGTGATGGAAAGGGGCGGTTCCCCATGGAGAAGGCCTCGATGCGGCCGAGCACGATACAGTTGGTGATGATAAGACCCACGAAGACCGACAGCTGCTTGGACATCTGGTAGGCGTAGGCCTTCAGAATCTGGTCGACCAGTATGACGAGCGAGGCCACTACCGTCATCTCGACGATGATCCGCACCTTCTGCGGGATGTACTCGCGCATGAACGAAGTGATGAGGTTTGAAAGGGCGACAACCGCGATGACGGCAAGACCCATCACGATGGACGGCTTGAGCTGGGATGTGACGGCGAGCGCCGAGCATATGCCGAGCACCTGTGTGGTGATGGGATTGTTTTCGTTTATGGGTGAGAGGAATATCTTTTTATCGACGGCCATGGCCGGAACCTCCGCGTCGAATCATGGTGAAATAGGGCTCGTACATCGAGAGGCTGTTCATTAAAAGCTCGGTGACCCCCTTCGTGGTGAGGGTCGCGCCGCTGATGCCGTCCACCTGGTGAGCCGCAAGCGGCGAGGCCGGATCGACCTTCCCCTTTAACACGGTGATGGAGACAAGGCTTCCCTTTGCGTCCAGTATCTTCTTGCCCTTGAACGCCTCCTGGAACCAGCGCGACTGTATCTCGGCGCCGAGGCCCGGGGTCTCTCCCTGCCGATAGAAGGTGAGTCCTTTCACGGTATTGAGGTCGGGTTCGAGCGCGAGATAACCGTACAGCGAGGACCAGAGCCCCTTGCCGTAGATGGGAATGCAATAGGCGGTAACGGTGTCCTTTCCGCCGATCGTATCGACGCGCAGGAATACGGGGAAGCGGCGTTTTTCCGCCGGCTTTTCGGCCTCGCGTGCCGGGTCGATCAGCTCGGGGCGCGTTTCCGGTTCATTCACGGCGGCGCCGCGGCGGTCGAGCAGTATGGCGCGCATGTGCTGCTCGTAGTAAAGGTGCACATCGGTGCAGACGCCCGCGTCCATCTCGCGCCTGTGCTGGTCGGCGTCAGCGTAGCATTCCATGAAGCCGGCGGCGATAAGGATGTTCCGCTTCATGTCGGCCTGCTGCAACAGGACCTGGCGCTCCTTGAGGAGCTGCGAGGCCATCGCGAGGACAAGCGAAGCGGCGAGCGCCACCGCCGTCAGGAAGATGAGCGTGTACGCGTTACCCTGCCGCACGGAGCCGCCTCCTTCGCATGTTGAGCCGCACGACGACGAAGTCGATGAGCGGCGCGAAAAGGTTCATGAAAAGTATGGCGAGCATCATACCTTCCGGATACGCCGGGTTGAGCGCGCGCACCAGAACTGTCAGCACGCCGATCAGAAAGCCGTAGACGTACTTGCCGGCGTTCGTCCCCGCGGCCGAGACCGGATCGGTCGCCATGAAGACCGCCCCGAAGGCGAAGCCCCCCATCACGAAATGGTAGTGCGCGGGAAGCGCCATCACGTTCGCCGGCGATGGGGCGAACGCGTTGCAGACAAGCGCCATCGCCGCGCCCCCGGCGAAGACCGAAACGATGATCCGCCAGCTCCCGACGCCGGTGGCGACGAGCAGTATCGCGCCGATCAGTATCGCGATGGCGCTCGTCTCGCCGATGCTTCCCGGCTCGAGGCCGGTGAACATCCTCCAGAAATCGAAACCGTAGGCGGACAGGTGCGCGATGATCTCGCCCTTCGGCTCGATGCCCAGGTGCAGCGGCGTGGCCATGGTGTAGGCGTCGACCACTGTGCCGCCGGTAAGCGTCCATACCCCGGCGCCGGATATGGACTTCGGATAGGCGAAGAAGAGAAACGCGCGGCTTACCAGGGCGGGGTTGAAGATGTTCATGCCCGTTCCCCCGAAGAGCTCCTTGCCCAGCACCACGCCGAAGCTCACCGCGAGCGCGAGCTGCCACAGCGGAATGGTGGGCGGCATTATAAGGGGAATGAGCGCGCCGGTCACGAAAAAGCCCTCGTTGATCTCCTCGCCGCGCACGAGGGCGAAGAGCACCTCCCAGAAGCCGCCCACCGCGAACGTGACCGCGTAGAGCGGAACAACCACCCACAGCCCTTTGAGGAGGCACTCCAGATGGCCGGCCGCGATTCCCGCCGAGGCGTAGAACTGGTATCCGACGTTGTAGGTGCCGAACGCCATGCTGGGGAAGAGCGCGAGCACCACGATCATCATCATGCGCTTGAGGTCGTACGCGTCGCGAACGTGGGTGCCTTCGGCCGTTCGCACCGGCAGCCGGAAAAAGAATGTTTCGGCGGCGTCCACGAGCGGCCAGAGGCGTTCAAAACGCCCCCCCTTCTCGAACGCGGACCGTATCTTATCGTGGGCTTTCATTCCGTCTCCCGTGTTTCCTTGAGCATGAGGTCGATTCCGTCGCGTATGATGCGCTGGATGTCCGTCTTCGAGGGACAGGCGTATTCGCACAGCGCGAAATCTTCCGGTGCGACCTCGAGTATGCCGAGTTTTTCCATCTCTTCAATGTCGCCAGCCAGTATGGATTTCAGCAGGAACGAGGGAAGTATGTCCATCGGAAGCAGTCGATCGTAGATGCCCGTGGCGACAAAAGCGCGCACGCTCCCGTTGCGGTTCGAGTCGATGGAGAAGCGCCGCCGCGGCATGATCCTCGAAACGAACGAAGCGGAAACGCTCTCCAGCGAGAATCCCGGGGCGAGCCAGCCGAGGAAGACGCTCTTTCGCGCCTCCGGTATCAGCGTGACCAGCGTGTCCGAGAATCCGAGGAATCCGTCCGCGCCGGCGTTCCTGCCCGTGAGGACGTTTCCCGAAATACAGCGCACCGGCCCCGCATCGCCCGACGGTTCCGCGAATGACGAGAGCGCGGCCCCCGCGATGGTCCGCACGTGGCGCCTGCGCGCCGCGGCGCTTCCGGCGACGGCGACGGTCACCTCGAACGAGGGAGCCCCGGTGATGAAGTACCGCCCTATGAGAATGACGCCCTGCGCGGCGCAGTGCCATACGATGTCATTCACCCCGTTTACGGGCGCGACGTGATGGATATGCACGCCGACATTGCCCGCGGGGTGAGGCCCTTCGAAACGATGGATCTCCGCGTTCGTGATGTCCGCAAGGAAGGAAGATTCTTTCGGATTTCCGTCGACGCAGAGGTGCACTTTTCCGGTCGTGAGGGCCGCCAGCACGTCGATGCCCCGCTGGAATTCCCGTTCGTGGTCCCGGACGATGAGTCCCTGGTCGGGCGCGAGCGGGGAGGTGTCCATTGCCGTCACGAAGATATCGCGCGGTCGGGCCAGCGGATCTGCGACCGTGCCGAAGGGGCGCTGGCGGATGAGGGGGAAGAGCCCGGCTGCGCAGAGCGCGGCGATGATGCTGTCCCGCGCCGGGGAGCCGATGCGTTTCGGCGGCGCCGGCGGGTTCGCCGAATGCTGTTTTCCGTCGGTCCGGATGATGACCGCCTCGAGGGCCCTGCGCTCGCCGCGGCGGACCTCGGCCACCGTGCCGCTTGCGGGGGATGTTACCACCAGCGATTCCCTCCGTCTGTCGCGCCAGAGCGGTGTACCGACCTTTACTCTCTCGCCGCCCTCCACGAGCGGTTTGGGCGTCATGCCGTAAAAGTCGGCTGCGTACAGCCCGACGGCTTCGGGGAACGGGGCGTGTTCGAGGAGCTTTTCGGCCTCGCCCGCGATTCGGATGTCGTAGCCTTTCTTGAGCCTGTAGTATGCCATATCGATTCAGCCGGTGCCAGAAGTGTAATGCCGCCCGACGGATAACGCAAGGCAAATAACGACCCGCCGGGTCCTATTTCGGATCTTCGCGGTTATTCCGCCGCGCAGCGCCGCAGCAGGCGCACTGGGCGGAAGAGCCAGGTTCGAGCCTGCATGTCTTTTTCGTCCGGCCGTCCCCCCCGCGCGTGTACACCATCGCCATAACCGCCATGAAGAGCGCGACGAAGGCGAACGCGAGAAGCGCAGAGACCATCATTTTTTCCTGGTGTAAGGTATTGACGGTTTACACCGAACGCCCTGGAACGGGCGGTGAACAGCGTACGCGCCCGTCAGGCGCCCGGTGTACGCCTGCGCCGGTTATGGTCCGGCAAACCCGCCCCGAAATATATCATAACGCCGGTGGTGAAGCAAGAAATTTTTCGTATGTTCCGATGGGTGATTGTGGAACGGCGGCGGCAAAGGAACTCCGGTGCCGGTACGGGCCCTGTCGATCGGGCGTACAGGATTGTGTCCGCGCCGGAGTACGCGCCGGGGGCGCGGGATTCAGGATGCGCCGTTCGCGGCGATCTCGATGCCGCGCCGAATCGCCTCGAGGTTTGCGGGAATGGTATTTTTAAGGCGTTCCGGTGTTACTTCGTCCATCACGGCCTCGACGTCGTCGAAGCCGAGTATTCCGGATTTCTTGAGGAATGCGCCAAGGGCGATCATATTGGAGAGTTTCACGCTCCCCAGCGCCAGCGCCTCCTCGTTGCACCTCAGCGCGAGCGGCACGATATCGCCGCGGTCGAGCATGGCCTCGGGCACAAGGCTCGCGTTGGCGATGAGCAGACCCTTCGGCGCGACCTGGTCCCTGTACTTGTCGACCGCTATGGTGTCCATCGCGATGACGCACTTCGGGTGGTTGGTCACCATGGAGCCTATCTCCTCGTCGGCGATAACCAGCGTGACGTTCGTCCGGCCGCCGCGCTTTTCGACTCCATACGAGGGCAGGTAGGTTACGTTGAGCCCCCTGCGGATCGCCGCGAGGGCCACTATCTGGCTAATCATCTGTATTCCCTGGCCGCCGAAGCCCGCCATGATCACATCGTAGTACACGAAATACCTCCTCTGTCCGCGGGCGTCTTTACAGAAAGTCCTTCCCGGTGCGCTCCTTGAACACCCCGAGCGGGAAATAGGGTATCATCTCGCGCTCGATCATTTTAAGCGCCTCGAGCGGGGACACGCGCCAGTTGGTGTTGCACGTGGAGAGCATCTCGACCATGGAGAAGCCCATCTCGTTCATCTGCATCTCGAAGGCCTTTCGGATCGCCTTCTTCGCCTGGTTGACGTGCTTCGGCGAATGGAGCGCGACCCTGGTGGAGTAGGCGACGCCCTCGAGCGTGGCGAGCATCTCGGCCATCTTTATTGGGTAGCCCTCGGACTTGAAGTCGCGTCCGTAGGGGCTGGTGGTCGTCTGCTGGCCGAGCAGCGTCGTCGGCGCCATCTGCCCGCCGGTCATGCCGTAGACCGAGTTGTTGATGAAGAAAACGGTTATGTTCTCGCCGCGGTTGGCGGCGTGAATGATCTCCGATGTGCCGATGGCCGCCATGTCGCCGTCGCCCTGGTAGGCGAAGATGATGCTCTCCGGCTGCGCGCGCTTCATCCCGGTGGCGCACGCCGGGGCGCGTCCGTGCGGCGCCTCGAGCGCGTCGATGGGGAAATAGCGGTAGAGGAACACGCAGCAGCCCACTCCGGGTATTCCTATCGCGCGGTCGGTGATGCCCAGCTCGTCCATCGCCTCGGCGATGAGCCGGTGCGCGATTCCGTGCGTGCATCCCGGGCAGAAGTGCGTTGGCGCGTCGGTAAGGCTGTCGGGACGTTTGAATATGGCGTTCATCGCGCACCTCCGCCGAGCGCTTTTTTGATTTCGGCGAGCACGTCGTCGGGGAAGGGGAAGCCCCCGCCGGGCCTGCCGTAAAAGCTGATTTCCGCGTCCTTGTGGGCGGCGATGCGCACATCGCGCACCATCTGACCCGTGTTCATCTCGACCACAAGGACCTTCCCGATTCGCCGCGAGTGCTCGAGTATCTGCAGTGAGGGAAACGGAAAGAGGGTGATGGGACGGATGAGGCCGACCTTCAGCCCCTCCTCGCGCGCCATGGCGATGGCCGTCTTCGCCACCCGCGCCGGAGTTCCGAAGGCTATGATGACAAGGTCGGCATCGTCGAGGTGCTGCATCTCGACCATCACCTCTTTTTCCTGTATCTCGTCGTATTTCTGCTTTAAAAAGAGATTGTGCTCCTCCTGCTCGTAATCGCCCAGGTAGAGCGATTTGAGGAGCCGCGGCTCCCTTCCCCTGCGGCCGGTGAGCGCCCACGGCTTTTCCGGGAACTCCACGGGTTTCTCCGGTACGAGGCGGCAGGGTTCCTGGAACTGGCCGATCATGGCGTCGGCGATGATCATGGCCGGATTGCGGTATCTGTCGGCGAGCTCGAACGCCTTGATGGTGAGATCGAACATCTCCTGCACCGAGCCGGGCGCCAGCACGATGTTGCGGTAATCGCCGTGGCCGCCGCCGTGCACCGCCTGGTTGTAATCGCCCTGGGTCGGGGCGATGCCGCCGAGGCCGGGTCCGCAGCGCATGATGTTCACGATGACCGCCGGCATCTCGGAGCCCGCAAGGTACGATATGCCCTCCTGCATGAGCGAGATGCCGGGGCCGGAGGACGATGTCATTGCGCGTTTGCCCGACGCGGCGGCGCCCATCACCATGTTGATCGACGCTATTTCGCTCTCGGCGGGAATGAACGTACCCCCGTGTTTCGGGAGATTTCGCGCGAGGTATTCGGGGATGTCGTTCTGCGGCGTGATCGGGTAGCCGAAATAGAACCGGCACCCCGCCTGTATGGCGCCTTCGGCGAGGGCGATGTTGCCCTTGGTCAGCTTCTTCTCGGTCATTTGTACACCTCTATCGCCGTGTCGGGACACATGACGGCGCAGGTCTTGCACCCCGTACAGCGCTCGCGTTCCTCCTCGATGAATTCGGCCGGGAAATAGCCGATCCGGTTGTGCTCCCGGGAGACCCTGATCAGGTTGCGCGGACAGAACTCGATGCAGAAGCAGCATCCCTTGCAGCGGTCACGATCGATCACTATGTGTGCCATTGAAGAACCAGTCCTCCCGGGGTGTGCGCGTGAAACGCGAGGGCCCTGATGGATTTTTTGGAGTATAATTAAGCGCGCGCGGGGGGTGGTGTCAATAAAAATCGCCGCGCGGGGGTCTTTTTTCATTATTATGCGCGGGATCCGGAAAGGAAGAAATCTTTATGAATTGACGGCGCGCTCAAGCCGCTATAGAGAGTACGTTACTGCCGGGCGGCCCCGGTGCCGATACTGAATACGGACGACCGGGTGCGCGGTGTAACCGCGGAGTGCCCCGGAGTCCATATACCGTGACGGAAGTGTTGAGCCGTCCAGCGTGAAGAGGTGGACCGATGGATGCCAGCGAGCGGGCTTCGCTCATTCGAAGGGGAAACGAGTGCTTCAACAGCGGCGATATCAGGCAGGCGGTGGAGCTGTTCGTAAAGACGAAATACCGCGACGGCCTTACCCGCGTCGGCGATTATTATTTCTACGATAAACGGCAACCGCTCCTGGCGGTTAAATTCTATCGCATGGCGGGAGTGAGCTCCAAGGTGGAGGAGATCCAGGCGCGAATGGTAATGGCCCTGTCTCAATGGCTCGGCGGCGAATCGAAACCTCCCGCCCCCCGCGTCGAGTTGCCGCCGCTGAAGGTCTCACCGAAGCTCAGGATTCTCGCCGAAGAGATACTGCGCAGGGAGAAAGATGGGGCCTAGCCGCGCCGCACACGCACCGGAAAGGTACCGCGTCCGTGCGGGCCCCGGAAGGACGGTGCGCGGTATCGATGCAATACAAACTGCTTGTTCAAGGAGTAACCGATGACTGGTAGGATGATACGGGCGCTGTGCCTGTGCGCGATGCTGGTGCCGGTTTCGTTCGGGGCCGCGCACGGTGCGCCCGAGGCGGGGCTCGAGTATCTGAAAAAAAATGTCCAGACCAGAACGCTGGGCAACGGTATCAATGTGATCGCGCTCAACCGCGGCTACTCCCCCACGCTCGCGCTTGTCATTTCGTTCCGGGTAGGGTCGGCCGATGAAAGCTATCGCACCGCCGGGGCCGCGCACATGCTCGAGCACATGCTCTTCAAGGGGACGGACGTCATCGGCACGAAGGACTACAAAAAGGAGAAAAAGCTCCTCGACGAGATCGAGGCCATCGGTGAGGCCCTCGACGGACTGAGGCTGTCGAGCCCCGGCGACCGGCGCATTCCGGTGCTCGAGAAGAAGCTGAAAAAACTCGAGGAGGACCACGCGAAGTACGTCGTGAGCTCGCCTTATGACCGCGTCTACAGCGAGATCGGCGGGGTCGGATTCAACGCGTCGACATCGCGCGACATGACCTCTTACTTCATTGAGGTACCCTCCGAAAAACTTGAGCTGTGGGCGCAGACCGAGTCGGAACGATTGCGTAACCCGGTTTTCAGGGAATATTACAAGGAACGCAGCACCGTCGTCGAAGAGCGGTTGATGCGCTACGATTCCAAGGGGCTCGAGGGCCTGGTCGAGCGTTTCATCGCCGCGGCATTCGTCGCGCACCCGTACCGGCATCCCATCATCGGGTGGGATTCGGTTATACGTCACATGTCCATACGGGACGTCCGGGACTTCTTCAGACGATACTATATCCCGTCACGCATGACGATTACGGTCGTCGGAAAGCAGGATGTCGATAAGACCTTCGCCGTAATCGAGCGCTGTTTCGGGCAGATGAAGGCGTCCGATGAGCCACCGCCGCTGAAGACGCGCGAGCCGGCGACGTCCGGAGAGCGGCGCCTGGAGTACCATTTCGACGCCAATCCGTACCTGCTGATCGGCTGGAACAAGCCGTCGTTCCCGGCGGATGCGGATTACACCTGCGACATCATCGCGGGCATGCTTTCCGACGGAAGGACGTCACGCCTCTACCG
>JAGODA010000123.1 GCA_017998475.1 Spirochaetota bacterium
CTGGCCAAGAACGAAAAACGCGAGATACTCCTTCACAGCATCGATCCGGCGATCATGAACGTATTCGGGCTCGCGTACCTGGACAAGTTTTTCAGCATCCGCACTCGCGAGGAGCTCGCGGAGCTCTTTCCGGACGTCCATTTCTGACGGGGAATCCACCGCCCCCGCCATTTCCCGCGGCGCTACAGGTAGCCGCCCTCCATGAGCTTTCGTTTAAGATTATCCTCTCCGGCGTCCGTCTCCTCACGGACTTTCCGTTCCATCATCCGCTCGACGTACTTGGCGAGAATGTCGACCTCGATATTCACGGTGTCGCCGGTCTTCCTGTCGACGAGTGTGGTTTTAGAAACGGTTTCGGGGATGATATAGAGGCCGAAGCCACCGGGGACAAGCGAGACCACGGTGAGAGAAATCCCGTCCACGGCCACCGACCCCTTCGCGACGATGTATCTGTGTATGGACCCGGGAACCTGTATATCGATACCGATCCCTTCCGCGTCGCGTCTTACCGATGTAATCACTCCCGGCGCGTCCACATGTCCCTGGACGATGTGTCCCCCGAGCCTGCCCGACGGCGTCATGGCCCGCTCCAGGTTGACCCTCCTGCCCGGGCCGAATGAACCCAGAGTCGTCGCCTGAAGCGTCACCTTCGAGCAGAAGACCGAGAACGTTCCCGCTCCGAGACGCGTCACGGTCTGGCAGGCGCCGTCTATCGAGATGGAATCCCCGACGGCCGTGCCTTCGAGCACCAGCTCCGCGGAAACGGTAAGCGTCGCGCCCGTCCCCGCGGGCTCACGCTTTCGGACAACGCCGATTTCTTCGATCAATCCTGTAAACACCTTTCACCCCTCCAAAAACATTCGGTAAAGCCGTCACCTCTTCTCCGCGTACGCGCCGTAGAGCACGTCGCCGTCAAGGGCCACCGTGGTGACATCGCGGAGACGAAGTGATTCGGCCACCAGCTCCACACCGGCCCCGTTTATGACCGGGACCCCGCCGCCGAAAACGCGCGGAGTGATGAAATAGAGGTACTGGTCGATCGCTCCGGCCTCGAAAAACGACGCCGCGAGCGCGCCGCCGCCTTCGAGCACCGCCATCAATATACCTCGGCCGTGCAGCAGCCGCAAGGCATTATCCACCATCCCGGCGGGGCCCGCCCCGTCCACAAACTCCAGCCTGCCCGTTTTCTCAAGCTCCCCGAGGAACTTCCGGTCGGCGCGCCGCCGCAAGCCTCCCCTCTCCTCTTCCGATCCGATGAGGAGCACCCTGCCGTCACCCATAATCTCCCGGCCCATCAGGGGCGCGTCCGGAATCCCGATCACGACCCGAAGCGGCGACGCTGTCGCGTTGAAGTCCTCCGACTCGAGGAGCAGTCGTATGAAATGATTGCCGTATCCTTCCAGCCGCCGTCCGCCGATCCCGAAGCGTTTCCGGACATCATCCGAGAATGAATCCATGCGCACGGTAAGCGCCGGATTGTCCTTCTCCACCGTGCCACTGCCGACGATGATCGCGTCGGCGAGCGAGCGCAGGCGGTGTACGATATATCGTGACGAGTCGTCCGAAATCCAGCGGGAATCGCCCGTGCGGGTCGCGATACGCCCGTCGAGGGAAAGGGCCGCCTTGTGGATGATGAAAGGCCTTGCGCGCAGTATATATTTTTCAAAGGGGCGTATGAGGTCGCGCGCCTCGGACGCCATCTCGTCCATCATGACAACCTCTATTCCGGCGCTTCGCAGGCGCTCCACCCCCCGTCCGGCGACGTGTGGATTGGGGTCGAGGATGGGCACGACGACACGCCGTACGCCGGAGGCGATGAGCGCGTCCGTACAGGGAGGCGTCCTGCCGTGATGACAGCAGGGCTCGAGCGTGACGTACAGATCGCAGCCCTGCGCGTGCGCGCCCGCGTTCTTGAGCGCGCAGACCTCGGCGTGATCACCTCCACATGCGCATGTGGCGCCGGTCGATACGATCTCTCCATCCCGCACGAGGACCGCCCCCACCGAGGGATTCGGGGAGGTAATCCCCATGCCCGCGAACGCCATCCTCAGCGCCCGCTCCATGTACGCGCGGTCAACGTTTCCCATGGCCAATGCCGTATCTTTGAAAAATCTCGTCACGGTCGCGCGCGGGGTGTAACTCGTCCAACACCGTTTCGCGCACACGCTCACCGATCGAGCGGTTGTATCGCAGGGCTTCGCGGTATGCCCCCACCATGCTGCCGCCGTAAAACACGGTCGCCGTCGCGCCGAAAACGAAACCCAGCGGCGCATTATCGGTACGAAATGAAAAATAGGTCAAGGCGGAAAACACACTCACCACGATGAACGCGATGGCACCGTTCTGACGGTTGCCGGCATAGGCGTACCCCAATCCCGGAATCGTTCCCAGAGCGAGCGCCGCGGCGGGCGACCGAAGATCGGCGAAAGCGCCGCGCGCATACGAAAGAAGACCGGAATGCGCGCCGGGATCGAAAGTTTTGCCGGCCGGCGTTTCGTACGGGCACTCGAAGCGTGCGGCATCGTCGATCCTGCCGAGCAACAGCATCGACATGAACGCGCGCCTGCAGAGCGCCGCCCCCGGGAAGGGATCGCGCTTCGGGTCCGGTGCGATGCGGCTCAATTGCAGGGCTCGTTCATAGTCGCCGAGAGCGAAAGCCGAGTCCGCGGCAAAAACCGCGCCGGCGCGCGCGTCCGTGCCATCCCCGGGCGGGGGAAGGGCGAGGATGATTTCATACCGGCCCCCTCCATAGAGAAGGTAGAGCTCGCTGATACGCAGAACCGACGGATCGAGATAACCTGGATAATAGCTTTTCAGGCGGGAAAGCTCGGTGTATGCCCTGAAATACTCGCCGCTGGAGGCAAGGTGCCGGGCGAACCCCAGTATTTCACCGGGCCCGTAGGCGCCCGGCCGCTCTTCAGCCGTGGCGGGCGCTGACGGCAATAGAAAAAGCAATGCGGCCGCACACGCGGCACGATACCACCAGGCCGGCCGCATCGCCCGTTCTCATTCGCCGCGCGCCTTATGCCACCAGAGAACGACCGGGGCCGCGATGTAAATCGTCGAGTAGGTGCCGCTTATCAGGCCCGCGAGCATGACGAGAGCGAAGTCGCTGATCGAGCCCTCGCCGATCACATACAGCGACAGAACACAGAAGAGTACGGTGAGAGAGGTGATAAAAGTCCGCGCGAGCGTCTGGGTCACCGAGATATTGAGTATCTGGCCGAACGCGCTCTTGGCGTGGATGGTGAGGTTCTCGCGCACGCGGTCGAAAATGACGATGGTGTCGTTCACCGAATAACCGAATATGGTCAGGATGGCCGCGACGATCGGAACGTTGATCTCCACTCCCATAAAGCCGCAGAAGAGGAATGCCATCACCACGTCGTGCACCACGGCAACCATCACGCCCGCCGAATATTTAAGCTCGAAGCGAAACGCGAGATACAGGCCCATGAGCGCGACGGCGATGAGCATGAGCTTGACGGCGGACTTCTTTAAAAAATCTCCTACCGCGGGCCCGACGGTTTCCGTGGCGAGAATCTTGATTTTAGGGAACGCGGCATCAAGTGAGCTTTTTATGGTTTCCGCGCTTTTTTCGGAAGACTCTCCCCGTTCAAGGAGCTTTGACGAAACGATGAATTCGTTGAGTTCTTCTCTGCCGTACTGCTGCACGTCCGCCTTTATACCGTGTTTCTCGAGCTCCTTGCGGACGTCTCCCGGGTCCGTCCGCCCGTCGAATTGCACGGTAAGCTTCACTCCCCCGATGAAGTCGATTCCCCAGGCAAAACCGCCCCTCATGTATGTGGTCACGGCGAACAGGGTAATGACGGCGAACGACAAGCCGATTGCTATCCATCTATATCTTAGAAAGTCTATCACCCTTTCCAAAGCGATTCTCCTTTTTATACACTCAGTTTTTTAAGGTTCTTAGAGAGCGAAAGTATCTCGAACACATAGCGCGTGACGTACAGCACCACGAAAAGGCTCGAGATGAGACCTATCGAGAGGGTGACCGCGAAACCCTTTATGGGACCGGTTCCGAACTGCGACAGCACGAACGCGGCGATCAGTGTGGTGATATTGGAGTCGACGATGGCCCAGAAAGCCCTGTCGAAACCGTTAACCACCGCTATTCGGGGAGATTTACCCGAGCGCTGTTCCTCGCGTATACGCTCATAGATGAGAACATTGCTGTCGACCGCCATCCCCAGTGTAAGAATGAACCCGGCGATACCCGGAAGGGTCAGGGTGAAACCGAGCCATGAAAGCAGCGCAAGCTGGCATATGATGTTGAGAATAAGCCCGATCGAGGCGATAAACCCGGACAACTTGTAATAAGCGACCATGAAAATCATGACCACGGAGAACGCCAGTATCGTCGCCTTTATCCCGGCGTCGATCGCGTCCTGACCGAGCGAGGGCCCCACGGTGCGTTCCTCGATTATAACCAGGTTCACCGGAAGGGCGCCTTCCTTGATGATACGGGCGAGGGTGTTCACTTCTTCAAGCGTAAAGTCGCCCTGTATGAGCGCCTGTCCGGTGGTGATCTGTACATTCACCTGCGGAGCACTTCGCACCTTTTCATCTATTATGATAGCGAGTTTTCTTCCATGGTTTTTCGTCGAGGTGACGGTCGCGAACTTTGACGCCCCGTCCGGGGTTGTTGTAAAATGGACTGAAAGGCGGCCGTACTCGTCGTGGCCCACCCAGGCTTTGCTGATATCGTTGCCCGCCAGGGCGACTTCCTTCTCGAGCGCTATCGGGTAGGAGGGCAGTATCTTTTTGGTATTCTCATCACGCTCATAGAAAAATAGAAGCTCGCTCCTGGCCGGAAGACCGATCGCCTTGGCCGCCTCGTTCAGAATGGTGTACTGCTCTTCGGGGTTCTCCGGTATTTTCCCGTCTTTGAAACGCTGGATGTTTCCGGCCAGCCACTGCCCGGCCAGGCGCGTATACTCGTCGTCCACCAGACGATACTCGACACGACCGGTCGTGCCGATGGCCTTTTTGACGCTCATGGGATCTTTCACGCCGGGAAGCTGGATCTCGATCGCTTCGGCACCCCGCGGCCTTATGGAGGGCTCTGAGACCCCGAACTTATCGATACGGTTCCGCAGCAGCTCGAGTGCCTGCTGGGTTATATCCATCTTTTCGGAGTCGGTGAGTTTCTTGTCCTGTTTGTGCTCGATACTCTCGAAATCCGCCCGCATGACGAGGTTCATTCCGCCCTGCAGGTCGAGCCCCAGGTTCATCTTCTTCGCCAGGAGCGCCTTTTCAGACCAGTGAGGAATGATCCGCACTTCTTTGACTCCGGGAATGATCTTCACCTCGTTCATCACCGCGTCGTTTATTCCGTACCCGCTGACCGAAAAACCAGCGTCCGATCTGACGACGAGCAGGCCGCTGGACGCGAAGTGCTTTTCAAGATCCGCGATCTGTTCGGTCGTGGCGTCCTTCTCGAATATAACGCTCATCTCCCTTTTCCCCACGGTGGGGAGAATGAGCAGTACGGCAAATACAAGTATCGCCATTATGAACATGGCCTTGTATATCATGCCTCGTGTCATGACAGTCCTCGTTAGTGTGAAAAGTCTTTACGATTTCGGGAATCGTTTCAGGACGCTCGAACGGCGGTTTCTCGCCCTGATGCGATAAAGGACAAAGATGAGAATGATGATGCCGAACAGCACGATCCTGGCAAGGGTGTCGGTCGCGGAGCGGCTGAGCCCGAAAAGCCCCTTTTCCCCGTCTTCGACGCTCTTCTCCTCGACGGCCCTGGCGTCGCCGGATGCTTCCGACGGCGGTACGGTTTCGATCGGGCTTTCGGAGATTCTGATGCCCGGAATGCGTCGGTACTTGAACGCGCCGTCCGTTATATCGAGCAGGCCGTCTCCGGCATATGCCTCCCGCGGCTCGTCCTGCGTCACCGGCTTTTTCCTGGAAGCCTCGTCCGCCGCTTCACGCGGCTTCTGAACGGGGGGAGGGGCCTGAACGGGCTCTTTTTTCGCCGCCGGCTCCTCCTTCGTCACGACCGGCGCGGCAAGCTCCCCCCTGTCCTCGACCACGGCGCCGTCTTCGGGTCCAGTTCCGGCCTGAGCGTAGAGGCCGCACGAAAGAATGCCGTGCAACGGGTTTCCCGCCGGAACGGCGGGAAACATGAAGAGGAGGGAGATCAGAAGGATTTTAACGCCTTGATTCATGATCGGTTTGCGCCGCGCCTGTCTCTTTATACTTTGGCCTGAACCGCGGAACGGGCGAACTCCACTTTTGCGCCATCGGCTATTTTAAGAACGATGATGTTCTCTTCGGCCTTTATGTTCACGATCACGCCGTAAATACCGCCCGACGTAAGGACTTTGTCGCCCTTCTGCAGCGAATCAATCATCTTCTTCCTTTCTTTCTCACGCTTCTGCGTGGGACGAATCAGAAGAAAATAGAAAATGACAATCATCAGAACGATTGGGATGAAGCTCATCCAGCCCTGGCCTCCGGCCCCGCCGGGAGTTTGCGCATACGCGGTGGAAAGGAATAAATCTGACACCGTACATCCTCCGAGTGACTTTAGTAATTACGCCGGCCCCGAGTGCGATCCTTTACGGGGCCGATAATAGATGATGGTTCACCCCGCCCCGCACCCGAAAACAGCCTTTACGCTGCACCAGCCCCTATAGTATGTCAACCCTTTAATCCTCAGTCACCGTAAATTATTACCGGCGTACCTATCATCACATACTTTTCGAGCTCCACAATGTCGCGGTTGAACATCCGCACGCAGCCGCTCGTCGCCAGGTGGCCTATCGAAGCCTCATCATTGTTTCCGTGTATGGCGATACCGTGCCCGATCGGCGCGTATCCGCCGGGTCCCCGGGGAATCTCACCCTTCGACAGCGCCGCGTCGTACCTTGCGCGATCGCGCTCGAGCGGGTAGTCCAGCAGAAAAAATCGCGGGCCGTAGGCGTTATCGCCCAGATCGACATCGGGCCTGCCGTATTTGTAATGTCCGTCCCGGGAGCGAAAAAAAACACGGTTCATCGCAAGCAGTTTTCTGTAGGCCGCGGAACCGGGCTGCGCGTCCATGCTGAGCATCTCCGTAATCCTGTACATTCCTTCGGGGGTGCGGTTGTCGCCGGCGTGAAGCTTGGTCGAGCGGTCGGGATTAAGGCCGTAGGCTATCCGGTATTCGACGGCGACACCTCCGCGACGGTCGTGAACCCGGAGTGTAAACGTACGCTTTTCGACAGTGAGGACGTAGTTGCCCCTGTAGCCCTCGAAGGCCGCGGCGATATCCGCCCCGCGCGCGTTCCCGCACGCCAGCGACATCACGACGACCGCAAGCAGCGGCAGAATTCTTTTAGGCATATGTGCTCAGCGCGAAACCGGCGCGTTACGTCTGCGAAGAGACACCAGCTCGCGCAGTACCTCCTCCGTGATATCGTACTCCTTCCCCGCGTATACGGCCCCTTCGCCCGCGCCAAGGATAAAATCGATACCCTGTCTCGAAGCCACGGCGCTCATGGCCCGTTGTATCTCGCCAAGAATGCGCTGCCTGTGTTGTTCCTCGGCCGCGTTCAGCTTCGCGAGCTCCGCGTTCCTGCCCTTCAATTCGCGCTCCGCGGTCTCCCTCTCGGCCCTGTCGGACGCAGACATCCTCTCCTGCAGCGAGCGAACCGCCGAAAGCGCCTCTTTTTTGGCCGCACGCACTCCGCGCGCGTCGGGATCGGCGGTAACGGCGTATTCGAAGAGCAGACCCATGTTGACGGAGCGAATCCTGGCCTCCCGCTCCACCGAAGGCTGGAAAGTGCCGCACGACGAAAGGACGGCGGCGAGCAGTACCGCGCAGAACGGTTTCATGCTAGAAACGGTAATCTCCTATCCCGAACTGGAAGGTGAAATCACCCATCGGCTCGAAGTATCCCCTGTCCTGCCCCACCCAGAGGAGCTTGCGTCCGAACCAGAAGCGGAGCGGCATCATGGGAATCTGTATCTTGAACCCGAAACCGTACGAATATTTGAAATAATACATCAGATTGATGTTGTCTATATCGCGAATGTCATGCACCTGTCCCGATGCCTTGTCCTCGGAGAGCGTTTCGAGGTTGTTGGCCCCCCTGGTCCGCTCCCAGTAGCGATCCGTCCACAGTGATCCTGCGTCGAAGAAGAAGGCCATCCACAGCATCTGCGGATGGATAGGTACGCGGAACTCGGCGCCGTACAGAATACGATGGTAGAGCCCGATCCTCCACGAACTGGGCAAATCGAGGTCGTAATATTCCCATCCTCGCAGCGTCTCCGGGCCGCCGATATACAGATAGTCCTCGGTCTCGAGCCATGGATTTTCTTCCTGGGGCTGCATACGCGAGAGCATACCCCGGGCGAGCGGCGGTGTCAGGAAGGTGGCGTTTGAACGAAGCTCGATCACACAGGGGTGCGTTTTCAGAAAAGGGAGATGGAAAGGGGAATAATAAAAAGACACTTCCGGGCTGTATTTGATATAATGGTCATCGCCCCTGAGGAGCGTGCCTCCGGTAAACCCCACTGCCAGCTCAAGACGGGTCCCGCGCGTCGGGTTCATCGAATTGTCCCTCGAATCCCTGTAGGTGTACAGTGTCACCGTCCTTTTTTCCTGCACGCCCAGGGATTCCTCGATGAATACCGCGTCGGGAGCGTTGCCCGAGGGATTGATATACGATTTCCAGCTGTGCGACCAGACGCTTCCCACGCCGTAGTAATACCAGAACCGATAGCTCAGCCCCAGGCTGTAACCGATGGAGCGCTTCTGGTACTTCGCGTCATCATCCGAGTTGGAGAACAACGAACTGGTGGTGATGGTATTGAGCGTATAGAATACCGAGGCGTTGAAGCCTATGGGTTTGTCGAGAAGCGACGGTTCGTTAAACGACAGCGTGACGGAACTTCTCAGCGGACCGTACTCGAATCGCAGGCCGACACGCTGACCGTTACCGAGAAGGTTGTTC
>JAGODA010000124.1 GCA_017998475.1 Spirochaetota bacterium
GAGGAGAAGGGGTATGACTTTATCGCTTTCACGGATCACGATTATCTCCTCAAGCCCAAAAGCGCGGGATTGTACAGGGATGTCCGTTCGGGATTGATACTTTTCGAAGGCATAGAGCTTACGGTGTTCGTCAAGGGGTATGTGCACGTCAATCGTATTTACGGCGAGGAGGATGAGCTGTATGTGCTCAATCATCTCGGGGAGTACGACCTGAGCATGGAGCAGGTCATGGACAGGATCGAGACCGTTGCGGGGATGTTTCCGCTGGATGCGGTGGAGGTCACATCGAAGGGATTCAGGAACCCGGAATACGAGATCCCCGAGATCCGATTTCCGAAGATCGCCTCCGATGACGCGCATACCCGGCTCGGCATCGGACGCGCCTGGATCGAGCTCGATGGACCGAGGGACAAAGACTCGATCATCAGGAAAATACGGCAGGGGGATTTCTGGAACTGTTATGTGTGAGTCTGATCATGGTACGCGAACGGAGGCGGGTGCTTCCGGAGTTTTTCTGTTTAACAATGGACATGTCGTTGGTCATCGGACTGTCAGGACCGGCACGGGTGACGCGGTCGGAGCGGATTGTTCCCGGAGATGAGCGGCGGTTCAACCAATCACAGGAGGTCATTGTACATGGGTAAACGAGTCGCGATATGCGCCGTGGCGCAGATCAAAAACGAAGGCGACCTCTGGTATGCCCGTTTTCAGAACATGCTGAAGGAGTGCTTCGAGTCCATCATGGGGCAGACCGGGGTCACCTTCGATATGGAGAAGGGGATCCGCAACGTCCTCACCTGTTCGGATGATGTGTTCGACGCGCGGACCATCTCGAACAACGGGATGACCGATGTTGTGGGAGCGCATTTCCGCGGTGAGGAAAAGATGGCGCAGGAGAGCGTCAATGGCCTTGGATACGCCATGGCGTGCATCCTCTCCGGCCATGACGATGTGATCCTGTACCTTGGGCACTGCAAGGAGTCGCAGACCGAAAGCCGCCGGATGAACACCAACCTGGCCTTCGATCCATTCTACTGCAGGCCGCTGGGGATGGACTTCGTCAACGTCAACGCGATGCAGGCGCGCGCGTATATGAAAAAGTCAGGTGTCGGAGAGGAGCATCTGGCGAAAATCGTGCTTCGCTCCCGCGCCAATGCGAAGAAAAACCCCTTCGCGAGGGACAACGCGCCGTTGACAGAGAAGGACGTCATGAATTCTCCCATGCTCGCGGACCCCATACGCGAACTCCATTATTATCCCGTTACCGACTGGGCCTTCGGAATGCTGCTGTGCTGCGAGGAAAGAGTAAAGGAGTTTACCGACAATCCCGTCTGGATAACGGGGTACGGAAGCTGTATGGACAGTTACTTCCTCGGTGACAAAGACCTGGTATCGAACTTTTCCCTTAAAACCGCCGCACGAAAGGCATATGACAAGGCGGGTATAAAGGATGTTAAAAAAGAGATAGGAGTAATTGAGCTGTGCGACCACGCCGCCTACCAGCTTCCAATGTGGGCGGAAGGGCTCGGGATCGCGGACGAGGGCGCCGGCGGTAAGTGGATCGATGGCGGAGGAATGGAAAAGTCGAACGTTAATACGTCCGGTGGGATGCTCAACGGAAACCCGCTCCTTCTGGGCGGTGCGGCGCGCGTTATTGAATGTTTCCATCAGCTCCGGGGTGAGGCCGGAGAGCGTCAGGTGAAAGGCGTTAAAAAGGCTCTCGCGCACGGGACCTATGGAGCCGCGGGACAGCACCAGGCGGTAGTCATCATGGAGAAGGGGAGGTGAACCCATGGCCCACAGGAAGAAAAACAGGAACGTCGGAATCATAGGTATCGGGCAGACCAAGTATTCCAGCCATCGCGAGGACGTCAACCAGCCCGAGATGATCCACGAGGCGGTCAGCGCGGCACTCGCGGACGCCGGCATCGGCATGAAGGACATCGACTGCGTGGTGCATGGCAATATGGAGCTCTTCGAAATGGTGCATCAGCCGGACCTGTGGCATGTGCTGGGAACCGGCGCCTACGGAAAGGACTCCATCCGGATCACCACGGGCGGAACGGTCGGCGCGACCATCGGATGCGCGGCGGACAACCTGGTCGCTTCCGGAATGTACGATATCGTAATGGCGATCGGTTTCGAGAAACTGCAGGAAGGACATACCACGGGAGGCATCACCAACATGGCCGATCCGCTGTGGTTCCGGAACCTGCAGACGGGCGCGCTTACGGGCTCGAAGGCCTACGACGTTATCCGCGAGTTCGGCGAAGAGCGCGCGAAAAAAGTCTCGCTCATGTACCGGATCATAATGGACAAGCACGCCTGCCTCAACCCGCTCGCGCACCGCGCGTTCGGCCTTGAGTTCGAGCAGATCGACGACCTCGTGCGCACCTCGCCGAAGCTCGTCGGGGACCTCAAGCTCATCGAGATGTGCTCGCAGTCCGACGGCGCCTGCGCGGTCATTTACGCCGTGGAGAAGAAAGCGAAGGAGATTGCCCGGACTCCCGTATGGGTCCGCGACCACATCACCGTTCACCGCGAGGAGACCTTCTGCATGTTCGGGTATAATGAAAAATACCCGGTGCCCATGACGCACCGCTTCGCCGCCGAACAGCTTTTCAAGCGCAACGGAATAAAGAATCCGGTCGATTACTTCGACGTGTTCGAGATGTATGATCCCGCGTCGTGGTGGGCGGTCGACTGGCTGAGGGACTTCTTCCAGCTGAAGGGCGACGAACACCTCAGGCTCGTCGAAAACAGGGAGATCATGATCGGCGGCAAGATTCCGGTCAATCCCTCGGGCGGCGTTATCGCCTCGAACCCGATCGGAGCGACGGCCCTCGTGCGAATCGCCGAGGCGGCGCTCCAGGTGCGGGGTGACGCGGGCAAGCACCAGATTCCAACGCCGGTCAATCACGCGCTCGCGTCGGGATTCGGCGGGACCATGTGGACGGTGCTCACCATGCTCGAGAAGGAACTCAACTGGTAAGGGGGACTATTATGGGAGAATACTGGGGTGTTAAGGTAGAAGATATATTCAACACCATGCCCGACAGGTTCAGGCCCGAGGGGGCCAAGGGTGTGGATGCCTCGTTCGGCTACGACATAAAGGACGAGGGGAAATGGAAGCTCACGGTGAAGGACGGCGTCATGACCGTGGCGAAGGTCGATGATCTGTCCGGCTGTGTTTCCATCATGCTGGCCGACGGTGAGACCTTCGTGGGCGTAAATACCGGGAAGGTGGACGGAGTGAACGCCTTCACTTCGGGAAAGGTCAAAGTGGAAGGCGATTTCGGCGCATTCGGAAAGACCGCCAAGATGTTCAAGAAATTCGTAATCGGCAAAAAAGAAATGTCCACCCGGGATTACATCCTGGACATGTTCGGCACGCTCGAAAGCCGATTCCAGCCGAAAAACGTACCGGGCCTGGATGCCTCCATCACCTACCAGATCGGCGGCGATGGGGGAGGCGTGTGGACCGCCGTCATCAAGGACGGCAAATGCGCGCTGAAGGAAGGCCACGTGGAGAAACCCACGGTCAGGCTCGAGGTAAACGAGGCGAAGGACTGGGTGGACGTGATGCTGGGGAAGACCGACCCGTTCTCGCTGTTGTCCGCGGGCCGTGCGGCGATCGTCGGAGAGACGGCGCTTGCCATGAAGCTCGGGGAAATATTCGCCAAGTACCAGCCTCCGGCTTCCCTCGGCGGCGAGCCGGAGCAGGAGCTCCTGGTATTGAAGAGGACCATATCGGTCAAGCAGAGGTTCGCGACCGGTCCGGTGATGGGAAAATTTCTGAATGCGTTGAAGCAGAAGAAGCTGATCGGCAATAAATGTCCCTCGTGCGGCCGGATACAGCTCCCGCCGCGGGAAGTGTGCGCCGTCTGTCGCGTGAGCGCGGACGAATGGGTGGAGGTCGGGCCGAAGGGGCAGGTCCGGTACATGGAATACGTGTACTATGCCAGCCCGGACCCCCTGACGGGAGAAACCAGAGAGACTCCGTACGGCATGGTGAACATACTGCTCGACGGCTGCGAGGGCAACGACACCTTCGCGCATCTGATACGAAGAGATCAGATGGACCTTATAAAGAATGGAAGCAACGAGGTCGCCGGAACGAGAGTTCGCCCCGTGTGGAACGACAAGCGAGTCGGAAGCGTTTTCGACATCAAGCATTTCGAGATAGACGAGTGAGGAGGGGAACGATGAGTCTTGATTACGACAAAAAGGATTGCTTTACCGTCGAAGGGAAACTCGCGCTCCCCTATACGTACTTCGCGGGGAGGGTGGGAAGCAAATTCATCACCGCCATTCGCGACCAGAAGAAAATAATGGGGGTGAAGTGTAACGCGTGCGACAGGGTGTACCTGCCGCCCAGGCAGACCTGTGAGCGCTGTATGGAGGATATCCGGAATAACTGGATCGAGGTTGGTAACTCCGGCGAGGTCGTCAACTTCACCGTTGTCCGCTATAACGACGGCCATCTTCCGAGAAAGGCCCCTTACGTGCTCGCTCTGGTAAAACTCGACGGCGCCGACACACCGATGGCCCATATCCTCGACGGTCTCAAGCCGGAGGAAGTTGAGATAGGCATGAGGGTCGAAGCGGTGTTCGCGAAAGAAACCACAAGCACCATTCTCGATATCGACCACTTCGCGCCTTCGAAAACCAAGAAGGTGCAGGTGTCGGAGCGTGCCCCGGCGGAGAAGGCGCCGGCGGCGGCAAAAACAAAACCACATCCGGAGATGGATGAAAGGAGGAAAGCGATGTCCAGGAAGGTTATAATCACCGCCGCGCTGGCGGGTGCCGCGACCATGAAGAACCAGAACCCGGCGGTTCCGTATTCTCCGCAGGAGTTCGCGGAAGAGGCGTACAAGTGCTACAAGGCCGGTGCCGCCATGGTACACGTGCATGCGCGGGAAGACGGAGGCATGGCGACACACGACCACGCGCGCATCAAGGCGACGCACGACGCCATCAAGGACAGGTGTCCGGAACTCATCGTCAACATGAGCTCCGCCGTTGGTATGGGAAAGACCCCGGAACAGCGCATCAGCCAGATAATTCACGTTAAACCTGAAATGGCGTCGCTGAACACGAACACCATGAACTTCAGCCTGCTCGACCGTAAGACAGGGAAGATATTCATCGATTTCATCTTCGAGAATACTTTCACCATGCTCCAGGATTTCGGCAAGGCCATGGAGGAAAACGGGGTCAAGCCCGAGATCGAGGTGTACGACATGGGCGGTCTGGACAACACCATGCTTATTATGAAGCAGGGATTTTTCACCGATCCCATGAATTTCAACTTTGTATGGGGCGTCGCGGGAGGCCAGGCGTTCAGGCCCGACGCCTTCCTGTGCCTTAAAAACGCCCTGCCCGCGGGAGCGAATTTCACCACATGCGGTGTGGGCAACGACCAGTTCCCGGCCATTACCATGTCCTGCCTTGTCGGAGGGCACATGCGGGTTGGGCTCGAGGACAACATCCGCATACCGAACGGCGAGATGGCCAAGGGCAGCTACGAACAGGTCGAATGGGCGGTTCGCATAGCCGAAACCCAGGGAAGGGAGCCGGCCACCCCCGACGAAGCGCGCGAGATTATGGGAATACGTAAACGGTGACGCGAATGACGCGGGGGCGCGGAGCGCCCCCGCGTGCAGTATATTCAACACGTAGATGGATACGATTATGGAAAAATGCACCTGCACTGTGGATGAAAAAGGGGTTGCCCTGATCACCCTGTCCAATCCGCCCATGAACGCGTTCGACGAGGAGATGCTGCTCGGGCTCGAGGAGACGGTTAAAACGATCGTTTCCGATCCGGCCTGTAAGGTCGCGGTGATCACCGGAGACGGCCCCACGTTTATCGTGGGCGCGGATGTAAACAAAGTGCGCGAGGTCAGGACCTTCGAGGACGGTGTGGAAACCACGGCGAGGGCCCAGGGTATAATGAACCTCATTGAGAATTCGAGGAAACCCTTCATCGCGGCCATAAACGGACTTGCGCTCGGCGGAGGGACGGAGCTTGCGCTCGCGTGCCATCTCCGTGTGGCGGGAGACCAGGCGCAGATGGGGCTCCCCGAAATCATGCTCGGCATCATTCCGGCGTTCGGGGGAACACAGCGAATGGCGCGGCTGCTGGGGCCGGCCCGCGCGATGGAGTACATGCTCACGGCGAAGTTCATCGACATGAAGGAGGCGGAAAGGGTCGGTCTGGTAAACAGGGTCGTTCCCCACGCCGATGTCCTTCCGGAGGCGAAAAAACTCGCGCGAAGCATCGCGTCGAAGGGACAGCTCGCCGTACGGGCGATCGTGGAGGCGGTCATGGAAGGTGCCCGCCTGCCGATCAGGGAGGGGCTCGCGCTCGAAAGCGAGCTTTTCGGAAAGCTTGCCTCCAGTGAGGACAAGGAGGAGGGAATACGGGCGTTTCTGGAAAAGCGGAAGCCAGTATTCAAAGACAGATAACGTGAAATCCAGGAGGTAGTGAGGATGCAGGTTACCGAGAAGACGATCAACGAAATATTCCGCAACCGCATGCTGAAATATGGAGACCGGCTTGCGGTCGAGAAAAAACGAAAGGGCGCGTGGGAACAGGCCACATGGAACCAGTATTACGATCGTGCGCGCTCGGCCGGACTTGGTCTCGTATCGATCGGTATAAAAAAGGGTGATCGCGTTTCGCTGGTTTCGGAGAACAGACTGGAGTGGCTGTATGCGGACATGGGTACGCTGGGGATCGGTGCGGTGCTGGTGCCGATCTATTCGACCCTGACGGCCGAGGAGATGGAATTTATCGTGGGCCATTCCGAATCGAAGGTCCTTATAGTCGAAAACGGCGTTCAGCTGGAAAAGGCGCTCGCGTTAAGAAAAAAATGCCCCAGGCTCGAAAAGATCGTTATAATCGAAAATGACACGAAAGGACCGATACCGCAGGGAGTCATGAGCTTTGCCGATCTGATGCAGGCCGGTTTGATGAAGCACGGCGAGGATGCGGGGCTTTTCGAGCGCCTGGCGGCGGATGTGGACGTCGAGGACCTCGCGTCTATCGTCTATACCTCGGGAACAACGGGGCATCCTAAAGGCGCGATGATCTCGCATAAGAACATAATGGCGCAGATAAAGGCGCTTGCCTCCGTCGAGCCGCAGTACGGTTTCGATACTGATCAGACCGTTCCCTTCCTTCCACTCAGCCACGTTTTCGAGCGTATCGCCGGCCACTTCTTCGGTATGTACGTCGGCCTGACATCATCCTACGCCGAGAACATGGACACCATCGTGGCCGACATACAGGAGAAGCGTCCGACGGAGATCCTCGCGGTTCCCCGCGTGTGTGAAAAAGTGTATCAACGCATAACCATGCAGGTGCGTAACGAGCCGGCATGGAAGCAGAAGGTCTTTTTCTGGGGCCAGAGAGTCGGCGCGAGGATAAGCGATTATCGCGAGAGGAAAAAACGCATACCTCTTCTTCTGAGGATCAAGTATTTCATCGCATTCCAGATGATATTCAAGAAGCTGCAGAACGCGCTGGGCGGTCGAGTGCGCTGGATGACCGCCTCGGGTGCGCCGACCGCGAAGGAGATAATCCAGTTTTTCAACGGGGCGGGAATACAGGTGATCGAAGGATACGGGATGACCGAGCTGACGGCGCCGGCCACGATGAGCAACCTGGCGGACTACCGTATAGGCACGGTCGGGAAACCGCTGCCGGGAGTCGATATCAAGCTGGATAACGACGGCGAAATCCTGGTAAAAGGCGACTGCGTCGTAAAGGGGTACTGGCGAAACGATGAAGCGACGCGCGAGGCGTTCACGGAGGATGGATATCTTCGTACCGGCGATATCGGCATGTTTACGGAGGAGGGCTTCCTCATCATCACCGACAGGAAGAAGGACCTCATCATCACCTCGGGCGGCAAGAACGTAGCGCCTCAGAACATAGAGAACCTGTTTAAAAGCGACCCGCTGTTCACGCAGTGTATCGTCATCGGTGACAAGAGGAAATACCTCACGGCGCTCGTCAATATCGACCGCCAGATCGCGGCGAAGCTCGCCGAGGAGCGCGGGATAGCCTTCGGGGACCCGGAGGAGTTGATGGAGAACGAGGAGTTCCTGAAAGTCGTCGACGAGCACGTGGCGGAGAGGAACGACCGGCTGGCGAAATACGAGACGATCAAGAAGTACAGGATAATCAGGCAGGAATTTTCAAAAGAAACGGGTGAACTCACCGCGACGCTGAAAGTGAAGCGGAAGGTCGTCCAGGAAAAATACGGTCCCGTCATAGAGAGCATGTACAAGGAAGACGCCGCGCAGGCGGGATGAGCGGAAGCGAATCGAAAAGAAAACCACAGAGGGGGATACAAGCATGTCGGCTGATGTGATGGAACGAAACATCGAGCTTAAATCGGGAGTGAACCGGGTCTTCACCAATCCGGACGCTGACGCCGCGCGGGAATTTTTCCGCGGGAAGTCCAGGGCGCTCAAACCCAAGCTTTCCACGGTTCAGGATGTAGTGCGCACCATGATAAACGACGGCGACTATATCGCCATCGGGGGATTCGGCGCGAACCGCATACCCACGGCGATCTGCCATGAAATCGTCAGGCAGGGAAAGAAGAATCTTGGATTCGCCGGTCATACCTCGACCCACGACTTCCAGATCCTTTCGGCCGGCGAGGCGTTCAACCGATGCGATATCGCCTATATCATCGGACTGGAGGCGCGGGGCCTCTCGCCAAACGCGCGTCGCTACATAGAAAGCGGCAAGGTCGAGCTTACCGAGTGGACCAACGCGACCCTGTCGTGGAGAATAAAGGCGGCCGCCATGGGGCTCTCGTTCATACCCGCGCGCAATATCATGGGGACCGACACATTCAAGTACAGCGCCGCCAAAGAGATCCTCTGCCCGTTCACAGGGCAGAAGTACGCGGCATTCCCGGCCCTCTATCCGGATTTCGCCGCCATACACGTT
>JAGODA010000125.1 GCA_017998475.1 Spirochaetota bacterium
GTCGAGCTCGAGAAGGTCCCGCTGAAATACCCGGGTCTCGCCCCGTGGCAGATCTGGGTGAGCGAATCGCAGGAGCGCATGACGCTCGCCGTGCCGCCGGAGAAGTGTGACGAGTTCATCGCGCTCATGGAAAGCCGCGGCGTGGAGGCCACCGTCATCGGCCGCTTCACCGGCTCGAGGCGCGGCGTCGTGACCTACCGGGGCGAAAAGGTCTTCAACCTCGACATGGACTTCCTGCACAACGGCCTGCCGCGCAAAAACCTGAAGACCTCGCGTCCGCCCCGGCCGGCCGTCAGTCCCGATTTTCCCGTGCCGTCGGACCTTGGCGGCGCGCTTCGCTCAATGCTCGCGCGGCAGAATATCGCGAGCTTCGAATTCATCTCAACGCAATACGACCACGAGGTGCAGGCCAATTCGGCGCTCAAGCCGCTCCACGGGCCGGGCCGCGTGAACGCGCTCGCCTCGGTGATCCGGCCGGTACTTGATTCGAAAAAAGGGGTCGTGCTCTCGCAGGGGCTCTACCCGTCGTACAGCGAGATCGATCCCTATCGCATGGCAGCGTGCTCGATCGATACCGCCGTGCGAAACGCCGTTTCCGCGGGAGGGAGCCTGAAGCGGCTCGCTCTTCTCGACAACTTCTGCTGGTGCGATTCGGACAATCCCGAGCGGCTGTGGCAGCTCCGCGAGGCGGCGCAGGCCTGTTACGATTACGCGGTGGCCTACGGCACGCCGTTCATCTCGGGCAAGGACAGCATGTACAACGATTTCCGGGGTTTCGACGAGAATTTCAATCCGGTGAGCATCTCGGTGCCGCCGACGCTGTTGATATCGTCCATCGGCATCGTCGCCGACGTTGCGCTCTGCCAGACGATGGATTTCAAATTCGACGGCGATTATATCTACGTACTGGGTCTCACCGGCGACGAGACGGCGGGAAGCGAGTACGCCGCCATGACGGCCGAGTCGTCCGGGCGGCGGGGCGCGTTGTACGGAAGCGAGGTGCCGGCGGTCGATCCCGCCGCCAACGCCCGCCTGTACCGGGCCTTCGAGCGCGCGCTCGCGGAAGGGCTGGTGGCGTCCTCCGTATCGGTGGAGCGCGGCGGCCTGGGCGTGGCCCTGGCGCGGTCGGCCATGGCCGGAATGCTGGGCGTCAATGTGGACCTTGCGCTCGTTCCGGGCGGGGAGGCGCTGCGCGAGGATGTCATCCTGTTTTCGGAATCGCAGGGGAGAGTGCTCGCTTCGGTGGCCCCGGCGAACTGCGCAGCCTTCGAGGAGGTGTTCGCCGGCCTGCCGTGCGCGCGGATAGGGCGGGTTACGCGCGACGGGGCCGTTCATATACGCGGTTGCGACGGAACGCCGGTCGTGTCGTGCGACGTCGACGGCCTTCTTGGAAGTTACAGGGGAACGTTCAGGGATTTTTAGCGATTCAGCAGGCGCACACAATACAGGGGGACGTGAGGTCAATGGCAAAACCGGCCGTACTGGTGCTCACCGGATATGGAATCAATTGCGACGAGGAGACGCGCCACGCTTTCGAGCGCGCGGGCGCCGTCGCGCGGATCGTGCATATCAACGACATCATCGCCTCGCCCTCCATGCTGTCGGAATTCCAGATGGTGGCCTTTCCGGGCGGCTTCTCCTACGGTGACGACACCGGGAGCGGAAAAGCGCTGGCAAATCGAATAAAAAACAATCTGATGGACGAGTTCCGCGCCTTCATCGGGCGTGACACGCTGATGATAGGGATCTGCAACGGCTTTCAGGTGATGGCGAACCTCGGCATAGTGCCCGGCCTCGGCGAGCCGATCGGGAACGTCCAGGTCTCGCTCGAACGCAACACCACGGCCAGGTACCAGTGCCGGTGGGTGGATCTGGCTGTCGTTCCGGGAAATCCTTCGGTCTTTCTGAGAGGTGTAGACCGACTGCACGTTCCGGTGGCGCACGGAGAGGGCAACTTCTACGCTCCGCCGGAGGTGCTCGCCGCGATAGAGGAAAAACGGCTGGTGGCCCTGCGTTACGCGCGGAGTGACGGATCGCCGGCGAACGGGGAGTTCCCCTTCAACCCGAACGGTTCGATGAACGATATCGCGGCCGTTTCGGACCCGAGCGGCCGCATACTGGGCATGATGCCGCATCCCGAGAGGAACATCCTGTTCACGCAGCGCGACGACTGGACGTACCTTCGCGAAAAGGCGCGGAGGGCGGGTGAACGCGTCCCCGAGGAGAGCGAGGGGCTCGCGCTGTTTCGTAACGCCGTCAGCTATTTCGGCTGAGGTCCTTCCGGTAGCGCTCGTCGAGGAGCTGATGGATGCGCTCCATCACGAGCGCGGTGGCAGCCTCGAAATTCTCCCTGTAACGCGCCTGTGATTCCTTTGAAAAAAGCCTGAATTTATCCCTTATGGCGAAGGGTTTCAGCTCGCCGTCGATACTCAGGGGCTCCCCCACCCGGTAGGTCACCGTTCCGCTTTTAGCGAAGGGCAGGTTCCCGGGATACACGCTTTCCGAGTTGTTGCAGCCGATGGGAACGATGGTCTTTCCGGTGTTGAGGGCGAGCTGGGCCATTCCGGTGCGACCCTCCGCGAGGGTGAGCGAGCGCGTTCCCTCCGGGAAGATGATGATGTTGAGGCCCTTTTCGAAGAGGGCGTTTTTACTGATCTCGGCCACGCGCTCCATCGCGGCGGCGTAGTAATTCTCGATAAAATGCCCGAAGGATTCCCGTGTCTTCGCGATCCTCTGCCATCCGTCCGACAACAGCTCGCGGACCTCGACCGAGGCGCGAGCGAGCGCCTCGCTGACGTGCAGGCGGTTGTCGAGGAAGTCCTTTATGATGCGATACTCCTCGAAGGTGATCTTCCGCTTGAACGTCTTTTTAAAGAATTCCTCGATGAAGTAGCCCTTCGACGGGACGGGGAAGGTGTTCGCCCAGGCGAAGAAGCGCTTGAGCACGGCGTTTCCGAAGTATTTTCCCTTCACCCACACGGTGGTGTAGGGGAAACCCCCGATCCGCCAGAGCTTGTACTGCAGAGGCCAGTAGTTGTAGCGGTCCGTGTGGTTCATCGCGATGATGACGGTCTCCTTTCTGGGGAGGTTCTCCAGGTTCTCGATGTTGATGGTGACCTTCGAGAACAGGTTGTAGTTGGGTATGAGGAGTGTCCTCGCCACGAAGGCCTGGAAGTGCGGATAGCTCGCGAGCCGGATATTGTTCAGAAACTTCAGGTCGACCATCGTGTTCTCCGTAAGGCACTGGAATTGTCGCGCCCCGGCCCGCGCACGCGGACAAACGAAAGGGGACGGCGCCCGTCGCCGTCCCCGCGTTCCGATTCCAGGTTTCGGGGAAGCGACGTTCCCCGCATCAGGATCAGAATTTCGACTTCTTGTCAAGCATGTAGCGTCCGGAATTCTCCGCGTCGAGCGCGCCGTTCTGCAGGTAGAACTTCCATTCGCCGTTTTTCTTTCCAGTCATGTACTCGCCCTCGGCCTTGATCTTTCCGTTGGGATAGTACTCCCTGTAGGGACCGTTCAGCTTGTCCATCATATAGGTGCCTTCTATCTTCGCCGTCCTGGTGCCGGGGAAATATTCGGTCCACTTGCCGTTCTTCTTGAGGGGCAACCACTTGCCGGACCAGCGGAAGCTCGTCTTGTTCTTCGCGTCGTCGGCGGGCGGCTCGGCGGCCTCGATCGTTCCCACGGGCTTTCCTTCCTTCATCACATCGAATATCGCTTTCGGAATTCCGAGCAGGTCGCCTTCGCCGATGAGCGTGCCGTTCTCATACAGCCGGTTTCCGCCGCCGCTTACCATCCCGCCCAGAAGAGCGAGCTCCATGATCTTGCGGCCGGATCCTTCGTAAAAGTTCCAGAGTCCCGACTCCTTGCCTTCCTTGTAGGAACCGTCCTTCATGAGCTTTCCTTCACGCGAAAAGAAGCGCCACGCCCCCTCGGGCTTGTTCTTCATGAACGACGCGTCGGCCGCCATCTGGCCGTTGTCGTGGTAAAAGCGCCATTTCCCGGTCTTCTCATCGGCAGCGTTGGAGCCTTCCATCTTCTTTTTACCGCTGGGATACCATTCGGTCGCCTGGCCGTCTTTCTGGTTGTTCTTGTACCAGGCGATCTCCTTCGGTTTTCCGTCCTCGAAGTATTCCTGCGAGCGGCCGTTCTTCACGCCGTCGCGGAACTCCTCCTCTTTCCACACCTTGCCGGATTTAAAGAATGAGGTTTTAACACCCTCCATGCCTCCGATCAGCATGGTGAATCCGGACTCGGTTTTCTCCTTTATGACGTAATTCGCCTTCCACATCAGCTCGCCGGTCTCGTGATACCCCTTCCATTCGCCCGTCCGCTGGTCCTCTACGAACTCGCCGTCGGTGCTCTTCTGGCCGTTCTTGTAATAGAAGGTCCACATGCCGTGCTGTTTGTTGTTCAGGTATTCGCCCTCGCCGAGCTTCTCGCCCGAGGTCTTGTGGTACAGCGTCCACGCGCCCTGTTTCTCCTTGCCCCTGGCCGGTCCCTGGCCCTTGAGGGATTTGTCGTCCCAGTATTCCTTTATTATTTTAGTGCCCTCCGGCGACGATGTTCCCGTGCCCTTGTCCTTCTGCGCGGATTTACAGGACAGCGCGAAAAACACGATCGCGGCAATGGCGACGATCTTCGAGTGCTTCATGTCTTTGCTCCTCATTATCAAGATGGATGGTGCGTCAATCCGGGCGCCTTTTTTATGTGGTCGAGCCGCGCCCGCAAGACGGGACAATGGTAGACCGGACTCGGCCGGCCTGTCAATAGTTTATTGATGAAGAACTCCGCCCCGGATAATCCGCCGGGGGCCGTTGCCGGGCAGGGCGCCGGAAAGCCCGGGCCTTCCGGCGGGAAAAACTGCTACCTAAAAGCCGCAAACCGGCCGAAAATAATATAGACAAAACCATGCCCGCCCGCACGGGGGTATTCCATACGCAACGAGGTGATTCGCATGATGAGGTCATTGTGGACAGCCGCATCCGGGATGGTGAGCCAGCAGTTCAACATCGACACCATCTCCAACAACCTGTCGAACGTCAATACCACCGGCTACAAGAAGAACCGCGCCGAGTTCGAGGACCTCATCTACCAGACCCTGCTGATGGCGGGCACGCCGGCGACCGAAGTGACGGAGGTTCCGACCGGCATACAGGTGGGCCACGGGGTGAAGACCTCGGCCACGCAGAAGCTCTTCCAGCAGGGGAGCCTGCAGTCCACGGAGAACAAGACCGACCTGGCCCTGGAGGGGGAGGGTTTTTTCAAGATTCAGCTCTATGACGGCACCTTCGCCTATACGCGCGACGGTTCGTTCAAGATCGACTCGAACCGCCAGGTGGTGACCTCGAACGGATACCTCCTCGAGCCGCCGGTGGTGCTGCCCGACAACTTCATCCACGAGACGCTCGCCATAAGCCAGGACGGCCGCATTACCGTCAAGATCATCGGCGAGGACGATCCCATCGAGGTCGGACAGCTCGAAATATATCGCTTCGTGAATCCCGCGGGTCTTGCCAGCATCGGCGGGAACCTCTTCAAGACCACCCCCGCCTCCGGCGAGGAGATACCCGGACAGCCCGGCATGGGCGGCATGGCCAAGACACACCAGGGCTTCCTCGAGATGTCGAACGTAAAGGTCGTCGAGGAGATGGTGAACATGATCGTGGCCCAGCGCGCCTACGAGATCAATTCCAAGGCGATACAGACCTCGGATTCGATGCTCGCCACGGCCATAGGCCTGAAGCGGTAACTCAATGCGCGCTCTTTCCTCAGCGATATTCGCCGCCGCGTTGATGGCCGCGTTCGCGTCGAACGCCTTCGCGGCGGTCAGCGTCTACCTTGTCTCGCGCGCGGAGCTCGGCGAGTCGCCGTCGCTCGGCGATGTGGCGAGCGTCGACGCGGCGCCCGAGGCGCGCCGGGCGCTCCTCTCGCTCGCGCTCCCCGAAAAGGTACTTGCGGACGGTTTCGTTGACCGGCGCGAGGTGGAGGAACTCGTCGCGGCGGCGGCCGGCGACGTCGTTCTGGTTTACGGCAACGCCGCCCGTGTGAGCCGGACGGTAAAGGAAGAGGCGGCCGGAGTCGACGAGAAGACCGCCGACGTAGAGCTACTGGTGACCGCCGGCGAGCCGGTGGGCGTGCGCGTGAAAAAGAACGGTATCGTCATCGAGCTCTCCGGAAACGCCCTCGAGAACGGGGCGGCCGGCGACGAGGTGGCGGTGAAGCTGAAGGGAAACCGCACGCTCAAAGGACGCGTCGTGCGGAAGAATCTTGTAGAGCTGGCGTTATGAATCGCATGCATGGTATACCGGCCGTCGCGGCCGCGGCGCTTGCGCTGTTCGTGAGCGTTTCCGCGCCGGCGAAGAGCATCTGGACCGACAAGAACATCTACTCCTCCGGCGAGAACCTGAAGGTGGGGGACATCATATCGGTGCAGGTGGACGACATCTCGCAGCTCCGCTTCACCATGGCCCTCTCCGACAGCAACAGTTTCAATCTGAGCTCGAGCCCGGACGCGAACATCACCGGCTTTCTGCCAAAAGTCAATTCCGAGCGCAAGGTGAACAACACCGACAAGACCGAGGTTTCGGGGCGCGGGAATTTGAAGATCGTTATCGGTTCGCGCGTGACCGAGCGCCTGGGCGACGGCACCTATCGCATTACGGGCGTGCGGTCCTATTCGTTCAACGGCGCGGCCAACCAGTTCGCGGTCAGTGGAATCATCGATCCCGCCGCGGTGAAGGGACGCACCGTGCACTCCAGAGATGTCGCCGAATTCCGCCTGGATATTCGCGGCGTAAAGGAGGTGCCGGGCGTCAACATCACCCGCCCGGCGCCGGGGCCCGAAGAGAGCGCCACGAGCTCGCTCACCGAGGAGGAAAAACAGCGCATTATCGTCGATTATCTCAATAAAATGCTTCGGGAAATGGGGCGCTGAGGCATGAAGCGAATGACACGGACGCTGTCGGTTTTCGCGGCGATCGCGCTCGCGGCCTCGGTCGCGCGCGCCGAGATTACGGTGAAAGTTAAGGACATCGCGTTCATCGACGGCCTGAAGGAGAACCAGGTTTTCGGTTTCGGACTGGTGATGGGCCTGCAGGGCACGGGCGATTCTCAGTCGGTGCTCACCCAGTCGGCGCTAAAAAACCTTCTTAAAAACATCGGCCTCCAGGAGGACGAAACCATAAAGTCGAAGAACACCGCCGCGGTGCTTGTGACCGGAAAGCTCCCGCCCTTCGTGCGCGTGGGGGACAAGATCACGGTAACCGTCTCGTCGATAGGCGACGCCAAGTCGCTTGAGGGCGGGGTGCTGGTGCAGTCGCCGCTTCGCGGCGCCGACAATGCCATCTACGCGGTGGCCCAGGGCACGCTCTCGTTCGACGAGCCCGCCCGCGGGCGTAAAAGCGTGAAAACCGCGGCGCGGATCATCAACGGCGGCATCGTGGAGCGCGAGATCGAACCGGAGATCGTGGTCGAGAACGGGGTGTCGCTCGTGATGAAAAACTGGGACTTCTTCGAGGCGGACCAGATCATCAAGGCGATCGCCGAGAAGTATCCGGGGGCTAATCCGGCCGTGGCGAAGGGCGGGAAAATCCGCCTGTCCCTTCCGGAAAACGTCGCCTTCGCGGAATTCATCTCCACGGTCGAGAACATCGAGATAACGCCCGGCAACCGCGCCCGCGTGGTGGTGAACGAGAAGGACGGCACCATCGTGATGGGAGGCGACGTGCGCATCTCCGAAGCGGTGGTGAGCAAGGACGGCGTAACGATCCGCGTGGAGAAGAGCAAGGGCACGGATAAGGGTTCCGATAAAGCTTCCGTAGCCCACATAAAGGCCTCGTCGACCGTAAAGGACCTGGTGGATTCCCTGAACTATATCGGCGCGCCGACCAGGGACATCATCTCAATTCTCAAGGCGCTCAAGGACGCCGGAGCGCTCCACGCGGAACTCATAGTGAGGTGAGCGGAATGATTGACGCGGTGAACGCGAGAGAAACTGCCCGGCTGAGCGGGGACGATCGCGCGGGAGAAATCTCCAGGCGCGCCGAGGGCGCCGCGAGAGGATTCCAGAACGTGCTCGAGGAGACCATCACCCGCGAAAATCTTAAAGGCGCGCACGGGACGAAGCGCCCGGTCGACCGAAAGCTGATGGACGCCTGCGTCGAGATGGAATCGCTCTTCGTGGCGAAGATGCTTAAAGAGATGCGCAAGACCGTCCACAAGGGCGAGATGCTCCACGGCGGTTTCGCCGAGGAGATCTTCGAGGACATGCTCTACGACGAGTACGCGCTCTCCCTCTCGAAGAACTCGAGCGTGGGCATCGCGAAGATGCTCTACGACCAGCTGAGCGCGAAGGCCTGAGCGGCCCCGCTCAGCCGGCCTCCGAAAGGCCCATCAGGTTCTGGGCCATCGTCGCGATTTCCGATGAATTACCCGAAAGCTCCTCCGAACCCGAGGCCATTTCCTGCGTAGTCTGGTTTATTACGGTGACGCTTCGCGCGACCTCCTCGAGCGCCGTTTTCTGCTCGTTCGTGGCGTTGACGATGTTACCGGATTCGGAGAGCACGTCCTCAAGCGAGCGTCGCGCCGCCTGATTGAGCTCAAGGTCCCGGCGCGCAAGGGTGACGACCCCGTCGATGCGCGAGCCGAACTCTTCGATAAATTCGATCATGCGGTTGAGTGACGCGATGAAGCTTTCCATCTGGCCCGCGGCCCTTCCGATCCGCTGGTTGCTTTCGGCGAACATGGCGTTAATCAACTTCAGATTGTCCGAGGTGCTGTCCGCCAGTTTGCCTATTTCGTCGGCGACCACCGCGAACCCCCGCCCGTGCTCTCCGG
>JAGODA010000126.1 GCA_017998475.1 Spirochaetota bacterium
AGCGCGCAAGATAGAATTTTTAGGCTACGCAATAAAGGAGATCGAAACGGCGCGGCTCCAGCCGAACGAGGAGGAGGACCTCCGCAACGAATCGGCCCTTCTTCAGAACTCCGAGAAGCTCTTCACCGAGATCAGCACGACCTCCTCACTCCTGAAGGGCGACGGGGGAATCGTCCAGAGCCTCAAGCGCGCCGACCAGAGCCTTTCGGCGATATCCGGGTTCGACGCGCGCATCTCATCCATCCTCGAAACGGTTCGCACGGCGCTTTATTCGCTCGAGGACGCGGCCGCCGAACTGCGAGCGTTCGAGAAGGACATTCAGTTTTCCCCCGAACGCATCAACGAGGTGGAGGCGCGCCTGTCGCTTATCTCCTCGCTCAGAAAAAAATACGGAAGCACCGTTCGCGAGGTGCTCGACTACGCGGAAAAGTCGAAACGCGAGCTGGAGGCCATCTCCTCCTCCGAGGAACAGATCGAAAAGCTCCGGGCGGATTACCGGGCCATGGTGCAGCAGGCCAAGGAGGCGGCGCTCGATCTCTCCGAGCGGAGACGGCTCGCCGCCAAAGACCTCGAGGAAAAGGTGATGCGGGAGCTCGCGGACCTCGGCATGCCGGGCACGGTCTTCCGCATCTCCATCAAGCGCGAGATTTCGCCCGACGGAGAGATCGAGACAGAGAACAAGCGCTACGTGCTTTATCCGCACGGACTGGACCGCATCGAATTCCTCCTCTCGGCCAACGAGGGCGAGGACCTCAGGCAGCTTCGCAAGGCGGCCTCGGGCGGCGAGATGTCGCGGATAATGCTCGCCATAAAGAAGGTCATCCTCTCGGCCGACATCGTTGAGAGCCTGGTCTTCGACGAAGTGGACGCGGGCATCGGCGGCAAGACCTCGGAGGTCGTAGGCCGGAAGCTCAAATCGCTCGCCGGCGAGCGCCAGGTGCTTGTTATCACGCACCTTCCGCAGATAGCCGCGATGTCGGACGTGCACTTCACCGTCCAGAAGGAGAACACGGGCGGCCGCGTGACCACCCTGGTCAAAAAGCTCTCGCGCAGGGAGAAGGTAAGCGAGGTCGCGCGCATGCTCGCCGGCGAGAAGGTCACCGAGCTTTCGGTGCGCCACGCCGAGGAGATGATCGCCCTGTCGGAGAAGGGCGTTTGAAGCTCCCCGAGATAAACCTCACGGACGTCATAACGCTCATAATACAGGAGATCGCGCGGCGCGGCGGGAACTTCTCGCATGTGGACGCCCGCAGGGTGCTGGTCTGCATGGCCAGCAACCGGTCGAACGCGAGCGGCGGCACCTTCGGCAAGCTGGTGCCGCTGCGCTTCAAGGACGGCGCCGAAACGCTGCGCTACCGGGGGAAGCTCTACACCATGCCGCGCATAGTCCACGGGGGGGTGGAGCAGCGGTACCTGATCTACTTCTATCATCCGCGCTTCTTCAACCTTTCGCCCCTGGAGAAGCTCAAGGTCGTCTTCCACGAGCTCTATCACATCAGCCCGGACTTCAACGGAGACATACGGCGGCTGGCGGCGCGCAAGGCCTCGCACGGCGGCTCGCGCGAACGCTTCGACGACCTCTTCGAGGACGACGTGCGCGAGTTCTACGCGTATATCCAGACCACACCCTACATGAACTTTTTAAGCATGAACGCGCGCGTGCTGCGCGCCTCGTTCGAGAAGATCAGCGCCCGCCGGATGAAGATGCCCGCGCCGATAGCGGTGGGATGAGCCTCGTCCGGAGCATCAGAACATATAATCCCCGGAAATCCTCCCCTCGAAGCCGCGTTCGTCGATACGCTCGATAAAGCCATAGAAGGCCAGACGCCGCGGATTCTCCATCAGCGCGCGCATGTAGGCGCGGGCCGAGGCCTGGTCCTCGGTCTCGAGGAGGACGCGCACCGTGCCGTCCGCCAGGTTGGTTGCCGAGCCGCGCAGGCCCATCATCCGGCCGTACAGGCTGCAGTAGTGCCGGCAGGCCACTCCCTGCACTTTCCCACGAAGTATGAGTTCGATGGGCATTTCCGAAGCGCCCTCCCCTCGTGTCCCCTTCACGCCGCGCGGGCCGACCGCGCCGCGCTTCGATGATACCGGCACGCCGCTCGATTTTTCAAGAAACTTAACTTAAAGCCTGACGGCCTCAGGCGAAGCTCACCCCTTCGAGCCCCCGCATCTCCGGTTCGCCGCCCTGCACCAGGACCACGTTGCGGCGCATCTCCTCCAGCGGCTCGGGGAAGTCGGTGTTGTAGTGAAGGCCGCGGCTCTCCCGGCGCGTCATCGCGCCGCGGATGATGAGCTTGGCGACGGTGGCAAGATTGCGCAGCTCCACCATCTGGGGATGGATGGTGGTGCGCCGGTAGTAGTCCTTGATCTCTTCGTCGAGCAGGCGTATGCGCCTCCAGGCGCGCTGGAGGCGCAGGTTCGAGCGGACGATTCCGACGTAGTCCCACATCAGGCGCTTGACGTCCTCCATGTTGTGCTGGATGAGGATCCACTCCTCAAGGTCGAAGGTCCCCTCCTTGTTCCAGCCGGGGAATTCAGGGCGGTCGAGCGTATCGAGGCGCCCGGAGTACGTGCGGGTGATGTGCTCGAAGGCCAGGTGCGAGAACACCACGCCCTCCAGGAGCGAGTTGCTGGCCAGGCGGTTCGCTCCGTGCACGCCCGTACAGGCGGACTCTCCCGAGACGTAGAGCCTGCGGATGGAGGTGCGGCCCGCAAGGTCCGAAACGATCCCGCCGCACAGGTAATGCGCGGCCGGCACCACGGGGATGGGCTGTGACGCCATGTCGATGCCGCGCTTCAGGCAGTGCGAGTAAATGTAGGGAAAGCGCCGCATGAGGAAGTCGCCGTCCCTTGCCGAGATGTCCAGGTACACGCAGCGCTCTCCGCTTTTCTTGAGCTCCATGTCGATCGCGCGCGCGACGATGTCGCGCGGGGCGAGCTCTTTGAGCGCATGCACCCCCTCCATGAAGCGCTCGCCGCGCGCGTTCAACAGAATCGCCCCCTCGCCGCGCACGGCCTCGCTGATCAGAAAGCTCCTCCCCTGCTGGTTCTCGACGTACAGCGTGGTGGGATGAAACTGTATGAATTCCATGTCCGCGATGAGCGCTCCCGCGCGATAGGCCATGGAGATTCCATCGCCGGTGGCGATCTCGGGATTGGTGGTGTGCTGGTAGACCTGGCCCGCGCCGCCGGAGGCGAGGAGCGTGACCGCGGCGTTGAAGGTGTGGACGTCGCCGGTGGAGTTCTCGATGATATAGGCGCCGTAGCAGCATATCTCTCCGGGCGCCTCGCGCTGCAGCTGGTGCTCGGTGAGGAGATCGACCGCCGTGTGATCCTCGAACACCGTTATGCGCGGATTCTCCGCGATCCTCTCGAGGAGGGCCATCTCGATCTCGCGCCCCGTGAGGTCCGTGGCGTGGACGATCCGGTTGCGCGAGTGCCCGCCCTCGCGCCCCAGGTCCAGAACCTCGTTTCCGGATCTGTCGCGCACCGTGGAAAAGCGCGTGCCCCACTCCATGAGCTCGCGCACCCGTTCGGGACCGTTCGCCACGAGGACCTCGACGGCCCTGCGGTTGCAGAGACCGGCGCCGGCTTTCAGCGTATCCTCGACATGCTCTTCGAAGGTATCGCCGGGCGCGATCACCGAGGCGATGCCCCCCTGGGCGTAGTTGGTGTTCGAATCGAAGTCCTTTTTCTTGGTGACGATATGAACGGTGCCCAGGGCCGAGGCCTTGATGGCGAAGGTGAGACCGGCTATGCCGCTTCCGATCACCAGAAAGTCGGAATAATACCGTTTCGATTTCATTGTGCCTCCTCAGGCCGGCGCGAGCGCGTCGAAGCCGGCGCGGATGCTTTCGGCCGCCTTCCTCACGGGCTCGCCGCGCAGGCGGGCGAAAAACTCGTAGGTGTGGACGACCATGGCCGGGGTGTTCGGCTTCCCCCGGTGCGGCACGGGCGTCAGAAAAGGAGCGTCCGTTTCGAGAAGGACGCGGTCCAGAGGAACGTACCGCGCGGCGTCGTGCAGCTCGACGGCGCTCTTATAGGTGAGGTTGCCCGCGAAGGAAATATACAGGCCGAGGTCCAGCACCCGTTTCGCGGCCGCGGCATCGCCCGAAAAGCAGTGCATGACCCCGGCGGGGACCGCCGCGGCGGCGAGCACGTCGATCGTATCGTCCATCGCGTCGCGCGAATGCACGATAAGCGGAAGGCCGAGGCTTTTCGCCAGGCCGGCCTGGTACTCGAAGGAGCGCAGCTGCTCCTCGCGCGGCCTGCGCATGCGGTAGTAGTCGAGGCCCGTTTCGCCGATGCCGAAGAGAAGGCTTTTCTCCGGCGAATCGAGAACGGAGCGTGTGAAGTCCGACAGGTAGATGAGATCGTTCTCGTCGGCCTTCGACGACGGGTGGATGCCCAGCGTGAAGAGTATCCCTGAGGCGCGGTTGTCCCTGGCGAAATCCCTGGCCCAGGCGAAGCCCGAGGGTTCGATCGCCACCTGCACGGCGCGGTCCACGCCGTCCCGCGCCATGTCGCCAAGGAGGGCGGCGGCCTTCATCCCCTCCTCGACACAGAGGTCAAAATGGGCGTGTGAATCAATGTAGTTCATCGGCGTCTCCACTCAGAGTTCCGGCCCAGAATAGTCGCCGCCTCGCCTTTTTGTCAACAGACTTCCCGGCTTTTACCCGGCCGTCTTCGCGCACACGACGGTGTTTATGCTTGACCATCACCGCGAAGATGGTGTATGCAGAGTGCCTGTCGCCTTAAACAACAGCCGGGGAGACACCATGTCCGAAGCGAAATGCGTTTTCTGCGAAATAGCCGCCGGGCGCGCGCCGGCCCACATCGTGCATCAGAACGATCTGTCTCTGGCCATACTCGACATACACCCGTATACGAAAGGCCACTGCCTGGTGATCCCCAGACGGCACGTACCGTGGTGGCACGAACTCACCGCGGAAGAGAACCGCAGTCTCTTCGATCTGGCCCGCGAGGTGGGAGAGAAAATGATGAAGGCGCTGAAACCCGAGTTCGTGTGCATGTACGCGCGCGGGCGCAGGATTCCGCACACGCACATCTTCCTCGTTCCCACATTCCCGGGCGACGTGCTCGACCGTTTCTTCAACGCGCTCGAAAAATTCCAGGAATCTCCGGCAGAGCTGGCAGCGCTGAAGAGCGCCACGTCGATGCAAGAAGCCGCGCGATTGCTGAGGGAGGCATGAGATGACAACACCGGATGTCACGAAACGCTCCGCAACGCGGATTGTGGCCATGGCCGATATCCACGGGAACATGAGGATGATCGAGCGCGCGGCCGGCATCATCCGCGGCGCGGACCTGGTGATCATCGCCGGGGACATCACGCACACCGGTCGCGTCGCCGAGGCGGGCGAGGTGATCGCCCTCGTGGAATCGTACAACAGGAACATCCTCGCGGTACACGGAAACTGGGACGAACCGGCAGTCGAGGGCCGCCTGCGCGAGACGGGCATCGGTCTGCACGCCTCGGGCCGGATCATAAACGGGATCGGTTTCTTCGGACTGGGAGGCTCCTCGCCGACCCCCATCCCCACGCGTACGGTCTATCGAGAAGACGAAATACCCGGGCTTTTACGGAGCGGCGCCGCCGAAATCGAGGGCGCCTCGACGCGCGTTCTCATATCGCACGCCCCGCCCCGCGGACTGCGCGACAGGACCTTTCTGTACCTGCGCGGCGGAAGCAAGAGTCTGCGCGCCTATATCGAGAGCGAGCGCGTGGACCTCTGCGTCTGCGGCCACATCCACGAGGCGGGAGGAATCGAGCGCTTCAGGGACACCGTCGTGGCGAACACCGGAGCTTTCAAGAAAGGAAGTTACACCGCGATAGAAATACGGGCCGACGGCACAATAGCGTGCGAGATGGGAAGGCTCGATCTCCGCTGAGCGGGAAAGCGACCGCGCTCCCTCCGCGCGGCGGTCATGACGACGCGCGATGGCGGACCTTTATAACGAGTTTTTTCACGCGGCCCGCCGCACCGCGCGCGATCCCCGGCATGTGGGCGTCCTGCGGCATCAGGACGACAAACCTTCCGGGAAGAACCGGCACGAGTACCCCTTCTCCTTCGAGGAACATCACATCCTTATCTGCGTCGTATTCCACCGCGGTCCTCATCGACGACACCGGCGCGTATCCGATACACTCGGTTCCGGCGAGCACAACCTGTACATCCGTGCAGACGCGATGCGCCTCCCACTTCAGTTCCCCCGCCGGTCTGGTGTCGTACTCGCTCACCAGACACCAGATGTCGGCGTCGATATCGGTGCGCCCGGCGGAGAGCGCATCGAGGTCTGTTCGGGCAACAAACTCGAGCGCCCGCCGCAGGGCCGTTCCCGGCATGCCGTACAGCGCCGCGTTCTCTATGGTATCGGTAATCATCGCTTCTCCTTACTCAGGTAATCCGACCCGCTTCATTGCGCACGGGTACGATAGCGTCACTGTCCGGATAATCAGGATCGGAAACCAGGCGTTCGTTATGACCGCTCGGCGCGCTCCACCCTGTTGCGTCCCCGCTGCTTCGCGCGGTAAAGCGCCGCGTCGGCGCGCCGGAAGAGCGTATCGGCCGTGTCGTCCGTCTCCAGGCCCGCCACACCGAAGCTCACCGTGATACGGCCGCCGTATTTGAAAGCGTGCTCATGGATCAGGCCGCGCAGTTTCTCGGCCATGGCCGCGGCGTTTTTCAAGTCGCTCTCCACCGCGATGACCACAAACTCCTCGCCGCCCACGCGGCAGAGCAAATCGCTGTCCCGTATCTGGCCGGCGACTATGCGCGCGATCTCCCTCAGCACCGCATCGCCCGCCTTGTGCCCGTGGGTGTCGTTAACGGTCTTGAAATTGTCGATATCGAACAGGAGGAGGGCGAGCGGCGAGCCGTATCTGCGGCTTCGCTTGATCTCCCGGTCGAGCGCGATGGAGTATGAATAGCGGTTCAGGGCGCCCGTCAGCTGGTCGTGGTGAGCCGCGAACTCGAGCTGCTGGCGCACGTAACTCCGCACCAGGTCGATGATGATGAGGACCGCGATGACGTTGAGGACTATCAGAATGAACACGTATTCCAGGACGTTCAGCTTGGCTTCCGAGGCGTATTGCGCGGTATAGACCAGACGGTTTGACGCGGCCCAGCACTGTTCGGCGAGCGCAAGCACCCTCTCACGGTTCGCCGCGTCGGGTGACGAGCGGTAGCGTGCGATCTGCTCTTTCAGAAGGCTCCATGCGGCCTTCAGCTCCTGCAGTTCCTTGAAAAAGCGCTCCTCATACATTTTAATCTCGAACCCGGGGTCCCGGTTTTCGAAACTCGCGACGAGCGCGTCGATCTGGCCGTATGCCGCATCGATACGGCGCCCCGCTAGCTCGTGATTGCACGCGCGCTGTATCGAGCCGCGCATGATTCCGGCGTAATTGATGATACGCGCGTCATTCTGCAGCCTGCTTACCTCACGCCAGAGAAACGCCCCGTTGGAGAGGATGAGCACGAGCAGAATCACCGCGACGAAGAGGAGCTGGCGGGATTTCGTGAATGCGCTTCTCATCGTTCCTCGTGGCGGATTGGGCCCCCGCGCGTCACGCCCGGCCTATTCCGTGTATCGGGAAGACCTGTTTGCGGATGTAGTCGACCACCTCCGCCGCATGGCGCCGGTATTCGTCCTTTTCGGCCCCCTTCGCGACGAACGGCTCGTCCTCCAGGCTGCCCGCGTGCGCTTCGGGCCCGTACATCATCCCCCCCACCACGCCCGCGTAATGGTCGCTCGGTGTTATACCGCAGAAGGTGGCCCAGGCGAGCGCCCAGAGCGCCGAGGTCTTGTACACGTTGTACCCGCCCCCGCCGGTGGCCATGATTTTAGGGGAGAGCTCGTTGATGATCTGGATGACCCTCTTGTATCCGTTCGAGGTGAGGCGCAGGTGGGCGAGCGGGTCCTCTTTATGCACGTCGCCGCCGATCTGCGCGAACACGATGTCCGGCCCGAAGGCCTTCACGAGCGGCGGCACGACCGATTCGAAGGCCTCTACGTAGACCTCGTCGTCGGTGCCTTTGAGCAGAGGGATGTTGACGTTGTAGCCCCTGCCCGCGTCGGCGCCTATTTCGTTCTGGAAACCGCTCCATGGATAGAGCGTCATCCCGGATTCGTGGATGGAGATCTTCAGCACTCGGTCGTCCTTGTAGAAGAGGTCCTGCACGCCGTTACCGTGGTGCACGTCGATGTCGATATACACGACCCGCCGTCCCTTTTTAATGAGGTCCATTATGGCGATGCCGATGTCGTTGACGTAGCAGAAGCCCCCGGCGTGGTTCTTGCCCGCGTGATGATATCCCCCGATGGGATTGAAGACGAAGCGCGCCTCCCCGGCGTCGAGCATCTGCGCCCCCTGCCAGGTTCCGCCGGAGGTGATAAGCGCGAAGCGGTACATGCCGCGGAATATGGGATTGTCCCCCGTTCCAAGGCCCGCCTCGAGCATCTCGAGTGAAAACTCGCCCTCGTCGGCGCGCTTGAAGAGGTCGATGTAATACCGCGTGTGCGCGAGCAATAGCAGGCTCTCGTCGAGCGGCTGCGGGCTTATTACCTTCTGGTTGTCCTCGTATATAAGATTGTGCCGCTTGAGGAGGTCCAACAGCTGTTTCCCTCTTCCCGGCTTGAAGGGGTGGTTGGGATCGTATTCCACACGGGAGACCTCGTCTGAGTGCATCAAGAT
>JAGODA010000127.1 GCA_017998475.1 Spirochaetota bacterium
CCGGATGCCGCTTCCCCGCGCCGTGAAGGCCTTCCATGCCAGATAAAGGAGATAGGCCGCCCCGATATATTTCAGTACATTGAACGCCAGGACCGAAGTCTGGAAGATCGCCGCGATTCCAAGCGCTACGACAGCGGTGTGGACCAGGAGCCCCGTGCAGAGACCCAGCGTGATGATGAAGCCGGCCGTTCTTCCCATGCTTATGGACTGGGCGAGCACGAAGATGTTGTCCGGGCCCGGCGCGAAGGCGAGCGCGGTCGAGGCGGCTATGAACATGGCGAGTGAGTTCTGATCGATCATGACGATCTTCTCCTTCTCTCAGATCGGGGCGGACGTTTCGCGGCCGCAGCATTTCTTGTATTTCAGGCCGCTGCCGCACGGACAGGGCGCGTTTCTCTCGAGATTTCCGCCGGCGAGCGCGCGGCGGGTCCGCTCGAGCGCCTCCTGCTTCCGTTTCCAGTCGGCGACCAGCCGCGAGAATTCGCCGTCCGCGTGCTCCAGGAGCGTCGAGAAGGCGGCGCAGAAATGGTTCAGCCCCCCGTCGCGCGGATCGCGCATGCGGTCCTTGGGGCAGCCGCCGCGGCAGAGGGCGAGCCAGCGGCAGTCCGTGCAGGCTTTCGGAAGAAGGGCCTTGCGCCGGCCGAAGTCGTTCTGCGCGGGCGAGTTCAGCATATCCACCAGGCGGCCTTCCATCACGTTTCCCAGGCGCCATTCGGGCTCCACGAAGAAGTCGCAGGCGTACACGTCGCCGTTGTGCTCCACGACGAGGTACGGGCCGCATTCCTCCATCAGCGTGCACTCCGAGGGCGGAAGCCCCGCGTAGCCGAAGAGCAGCGATTCGAAGAAACGCACCGAGGTTGTCGGCGCGCCGTCGACGAAATCCGCACGCCACAGGTCGAAGATCGTTATGAGGAATTGCCCGAACTCCCCGCCCGAAACTGAGAAGGGCGCGGCCTTCGACGCATCGGCTGGATCGGGCTCGACGCACGGGATGAACTGCATGTAGGGGAGCCCCGCCTCTTTAAGAAAACCGTATATCTCTTCCGGAAAGCGGACGGAATAGTCGTTCACCACGGACAGGGCGTTGACGGCCACTCCCTCGTCCAGCATGAGGCGCGCGGCGTCGCGCACCCTGGCCCAGGTGGGCCCGCCCGCGCGCGTGCGGCGGTAGCGGTCGTGTACGTGCTCGGGCCCGTCGATAGACAGGCCGACCAGAAAGTGATGGTCCCGGAACAGGCGCGCCCACTCCCGGTCGATCAGCACGCCTCCGGTCTGGATGCCGTTGCCGACGGTCTTGCCGCGTCCGTAGCGCTCCTCGAGCTCCACGGCCTTCCGGTAAAAGGAGGTCCCCATGAGCGTCGGCTCTCCCCCCTGCCAGCTGAACGACACCTCCGGGTACGGCCGCGTCATGAGCTGGCGCACCGTCGCCTCGAGCACCGGCTCGCTCATGCGGTGGACGTTCGTGTCCGGAAAGAGCGCGCCCTTGCCGCTGTAGAAGCAGTAGCCGCAGGCCATGCCGCAGTCGGGCCCGGCCGGCTTGATGAGGATGTTGGTGAGCGGTCTTCGAATCATGCGCCGGGAGCGAGCCTCCCGCGCGGATCGCGCTTGATGGACGCCTCCCATGCGCTCATGATCTTTTCCATCCGCTGGCATACCTCCGGGTGGCGCGTGGCCAGGTCGTAGTTCTCGCCTTCATCGCGCTTTACGTTGTAGAGGTTCGGCCAGCTTCCCAGGAAGCGGTCCTTCGCGGCGATTCCCAGCGGCGTCTCCGGTTTGTCGAGCGGGATGGGCCAGTTGTAATGGTTGATGCTTCGAAAATACTTCCACTCGCCCGCGCGCACGCCCTCGAGCTTTTCGTGGTGATAGAAGAAGAGCGCCTCGTGCGGCGAGCGCTTCTCCCTTCCCGCGATGAGCCCGCTTATGTCCTTGCCGTCTATCAGTCGGTCCGACGGAAGCGTCACCCCGGCCGCCCCCAGCAGTGTCGGGAAGAAGTCGATGTTCATCGCGGGTTCCGCGCAGACGCTTCCCGCGCGCACGCGCCCCGGATGGCGCACGATAAGCGGCGCGCGGAATCCGCCCTCGTAGCTCTGGCCCTTGCGCCCGCGGAAGCCGTTGCCCGGCCGTCCCTCGAACCAGGGTCCGTTGTCGCTGGTGAAAATCACCATGGTGTCGTTCTCGAGGCCGTTCCGCCGCAGGCAGTCCAGTACGCGGCCGACGCTGTGGTCGAGCTCCTCCACCACGTCACCATAGGCGCCGCCCTGCGATTTCCCCTTGAATTTCTCGGACGGGTAGAAGGGAAGGTGCGGAGAATAGTGCGCCATGTACAGGAAAAAGGGAGCCCCGCCGCGGTCACGTTCGATGAAATCGACGGCCTCCTTCGTGACGAGTCCCGTAAGGCGTTCCTGGTCGAGGCCTATGTCGGCTTCGAGCATGGTGTCGTTGCGGTACAGGGGATTGGGGAGCTCGTCGTTCGACATGGGCGTGCCGAAGAATTCGTCGAAGCCGTGGCGCATGGGGTGGTACTGTGCGTCTTTGCTGAAGTCGCCCAGGTGCCACTTGCCGACGGCCATGGTGCGGTAACCGGCCAGGCGCAGACCGTCGGCCACGGTGATCTCGTCGGCGGGAAGGCCGTCCACGAAGCTCTTGACGGTCATGTCGAAGGCGCCGAGCCTTCCGATGCCGCGCGCGACCGACTGCAGTATCCGGGCCATAACGGGCTGTCCGCCGGACTGCAGCGGGAATATGAGCCCCGTGCGCACGGCGTAGCGACCCGTAAGCAGCCCCACGCGCGAAGGCGTGCAGAGCGAGGCCGAGGCGTAGAAGTCGGTAAAGCGGACGCCCTCCCGCGCGAGGCGGTCGATGTTCGGCGTACGCACGACGGTGTTGCCGTAGCAGCCGGGATCGCCCTGGCCCATGTCGTCGCAGAGGATGAGGACAATGTTGGGACGTTTGCCGGCGAACCCTTTCAGCTTTTCCATGGAGAGGGCTTTCGGTCGCGCGGCAAGGGCGGTGGGGGCGTTTCCCGCGGTCCGTTCCAACGCGCGCAGCCCCGCGTAAGCCAGCGCGGTGCTTCCGGCCGCGGCGGCGCCGATCTTCAGCATGGTCCGCCTGGTCATCCGATCAGTGTTCATTGTGACCTCGCATGTACATCGGTTTATCGCGGAGCGCGAAGGGAGCATCCTGCGCGGGCGATGGTGGGAAGTAGATCACGCGGGCCGCGGGCTGTAAACTATTATTATCGGAGGGGATGGTGTCCTGGAGGGCGCCGCGCGCGTCAGCGGCCGGAGTGCATGATTTCGGCGATCTCTTCCATTGATCCCAGAAAGATGTCCAGCAGGTCCGGGTCGAAGTGGCCTCCCTTTCCTTTAGCGAGTATGCCGATCGACTCCTCGAGCGGAAGGGCCGGTTTGTACACACGTTCGTTTATAAGGGCGTCGAAGACGTCGACGATCGCGACGATGCGCGCCTCGACGGGGATGTCGGCGCCCGCGAGTCCCCGCATGTATCCGCTTCCGTCCCATTTTTCGTGATGATAGAGCACGATGTTCCTTGCGGTCTCGTCTATCTCCGCGTTGTCGAGGATACGGTGGCCGATGAGCACGTGCTGCCTGGCCTCCTCGAACTCGTCCGCGTCGAGCCTGCCGGGTTTAAGGAGAACCTCTCGCCGCACGCCCACTTTTCCGATATCGTGCAGCGAGGAATAGAGCCTGATCTTCCTGACCAGCTCCTCGTCGACGCCGGCCCCGCGGGCGAGTATCTCCGAGTAGAGCGCTATCCTCCTGATATGGAGCCCGGTGTCCTCGTCGTTGTAATAGTTGGCGCTTTCGAGCGCGGAGACCATGGCCATGGTGAGGCTTTCGATCTTGCGGTTTTTCTCCTCGATTATCTTGTTCTGGATGAACTTGTAGTAGGCCTCCTTTACCGTGAGGATGAGATCGTGGGTGGCCCAGGGTTTGGATATGTACCGGTACAGCGACGCCCTGTTGACGGCGTTTACCACCGCGTCGATATCGGCGTAGCCGGTGAGGAGGATGTTGAGGGTCGAGGGCGACAGGGCGTGGACGCGCTCGAGGAGGGCGTCGCCGTTCATGCCCGGCATTCGCTGGTCGGACACGATTACCGCGATCTCGTCCCCCGCGCCGAGCAGCTCCTCCACCAGCAAAAGGGCCGTTTCGGCACCGTCCGCGGTCCGTATGGAGGCATGGTCCAGCGCGCCGCTCATCATGAGCTCGAGCCTCAGGCTTTCGAGCACGATGGCCTCGTCATCGACACACAGTATGCACTGCTCTCCCACCGTCCCGCGCTCCTATGTGCAGCTTTCGTTCGATGAGTCGCAGCAGGCGCGTACCTCGCGGATGAGGTCTTCTGTGCTCCAGGGTTTCCTGAGTACGGCGTTAGCTCCCGCCTCGCCGAGTGTCCGCTCGACCGCCGCGTCGTCGGCCTGGCCGGTTATCATGATCGATTTGATTTCCGGATGTGTTTTTTTTAGCCGTAAAAGGAACTCGTCGCCCTTGATCCCCGGCATCAGCCAGTCCGATATGACCAGAATGACGCATACGTCGTCGCCGGAAAGCTCCTCGATGACCTGGAGCGCTTCCTCGGCGCTCATCGCGCTTTCGTATATGTACTCATCCCCCAGCCGGTTCTGGAGTTCCTGTTTGAGCGACAGTACGATGATCGCCTCGTCGTCGACGCAGACTATCGCCTTTTTCGGGTCCATTCCGCTCTCCTGAGGCCTTTATTGGCGCCCCGCGCGACCTTCGGGAAACGCGCCGCCGTGTGCGATCCTCAACCGGGAGGATACGCGGATAACCTGACCAAGTAAAGAAAAAATCGACCAATCACCCCGGTGCCTTCCAGGGACCATCCCCGGGAGTTGGGCGCAGGTATACCCGGAAGACGGTGTTGCCGGGCTCGCTTTCGAACTCTATCCTGCCGCCCGCGCCCTCTACAATCGAGCGCGCGATATCCAGGCCCAGGCCTATGCCCTCGCCGTGCTTTTTGGTCGTAAAGAAGGGATCGAATACGCGGTCGGCTATCTCCGCGGGTATGCCGTGTCCCGTGTCGGCGAACGAAACGACCACCCATTCGCCTTCACGCCGCGTGGTGATGGTAAGTGTGCCCCGGTAGTCCATCGCCTGAAGGGCGTTATTGGTCAGGTTCATCCATATCTGATTGAGCCGGTCGCGGTTTCCCATCACCGAGACGCCGTCTGAAAGCCGCTTTGCGACCTCAACGCCGTACTTCAGCTTGTTGTGATACAGGGTAAGGATGGTCTCGATTTCCTCGTTGATGTTGACTGCCCCGACGGCATCATCGGTGTCCCTCCTGAGATAGCTTTTAAGCGCCCCGACCACGTGCGAGGCCTTGTCCGCCCCCACGGCGATGATTTCGCAGAGCCGGCGCAGGAGGGCGATACTGGAGACCGCGGTGAGGATCTCGTCCCGTCGCTCGTGCCGCATGAGGTCAATGAGGGCCGGCAGGCGCTCCTGCACGCCAAGGTCGCTGATGGTGTCAAGAAGGCCGGAGGAGGCCTTGATGCCCGAGTCCGCGAGCGTGGATTTGATCTCCTTCCTGCGCGCGCGGTCGACCGGGCGATTGAGATCGACGGCGCGCAGCAGGCTCTCGCGCGTGAGCTCGTCGAACCAGCGCCGCTCCGTTTTGTTGAGGCCTGACAGAAAACCGGGCAGGGCGGGCAGGCGCGCATTGAGGAGCTCGATGATGGACCTGTTGGAGGAGAGTATGGCGCCGAGCGGCGTGTTGAGCTCGTGCGCGATGCCCGCGGCGATCTGCCCGAGCGCGGCGAGCTTTTCGGCCTGTACCAGCTGCTTCTGCGTCCTGCCGAGCTCCGCGAGCGCGCGCTCCAGTTCGGCGTTCGCGGCGATGAGATCTTTATTGGCGGCGCGCAGCTCCTCTGTGCGATCAAGAACCTTCTGTTCCATTTCGAGGTAGAGCGTTTGTATCTGCTCCTGGTTTTTCCTGCGCTCGGTGATGTCCTGCTCTAGGGCCATAATGCATTCTTTTCCGGCAATGACGCTTTTTTTAAGATACACCTCGCTCCAGAAAAGATGACCGTCACGGTGTCTGCACTGCCATTCAAAGCGCTGGGGCTCCCCCGCCGCGGCCCTGCGCAGGAATTCGATGGCGTTCCCTTCGGTATAGGGCGGTATGTTCGAACTGATGTCCGCAATGCCAAGCGACTTCATCTCTTCCGCGGAATAGCCGAACATCAGCATCGCGTTCGCGTTGTAATCGATGAATTGCATCGTTTCGATGTCGTGGATCCAGATCGTTTCATTTATATTATTGAATATCTCCCTGTACGTGATCTCCGACAGCCGGAGCGCCTCCTCGGCCTGTTTGAGCCCGGTGACGTCCATCTCGATGCCGTCCGCCACGATGTCGCCGTTCTCCATGCGCCGCGGCCGCGAGAGAAGGCGGCCCCAGCGCGTTTTGCCCGGCGCGATGGTAAACCGCGCCTCGATCTCGAAGGTATCGAGCTCCCTCAGCCCGCGCTCCTCCTCGCGAGTAAGGTGTTCGATGTCGTCGTCGTGGATCTGGCGGTACAGCAGCGAGGCATCGGCCTTCACCTCGTCGGCGGTATACCCGTGCAGCGGCATGACTCCCGCGCTGAGATGGGTAAAGAATCGTGATCCGTCCTGTTTATAGACGATCTGGTAGATCATCCCTCCAGGAAGGTTGTCGCCTATTGTGCGCAGGCGCTCCTCGCTGGCCCGCAGGGCGTCCTCGGCCCTCTTGCGCTCGGTATAGTCAAAGATGAACGAAAGCATGGTCTTCTTTCCGCCCATCATGACGGTCTCCGCCGACCACAGAACATCACGCCGCCCGCCCGTTTTAGTTATGAAACGGACTGGAACATCGTGAAACGAGCCCTCGCGGCGGATGGTCGCGCCCATCTTCGCCCGTATGTCGGGGTCTTCCCAAATGCCGAGTTCGTACGAGGTGCGTCCGATCGTCTCCTCGCGGGTGTGGCCCAGTATCTCGAGCCAGCGCTCGTTGACGTCGATGAAGCGGCCCGTGTCGATGTCGGAGAGCACCAGCGGCGCGGGGCTCGCCCGGAAGGCCGTCGAGAAGCGCTCCTCGCTCTCCCGCAGGGTCTCCTGGGCGCGCTTCCGTTCGGTGACATCGAGAAACATGGCCGCCATGTTGCCGGGGGAGGTCTGGAAGGCATATACCTCGAAGGCCCCGGATATTCTGTCGTCGGTGTATATCAACTGATCCGTGCTCCATGATTCCCCGGTGGCCGCAATCTGGCGATAACGATAGGGTATGCCGACAGCGCTAAGATCAGGGAACACCTCCTCGATGGTTCTCCCCACTTCGTGGTTCACGTCTACGCCGAGTATCCGGGACGACGATGGATTGGCGCCGGTCAGTACGAGTTTACCATTTCCGTGAAGAGCATAGGTTAAAATGCCCAGCGGTGCGTTTTCGATCACGCTGCGCAGGCGTGTTTCGCTTTCTCTCAATCCTTCCTCCGCCCGCTTGCGGCGGATGATGGTCCACAGGCCGGACATGAGGAGCCTGAGCTGGCGTATGTCGTTGTCGATGTAATCGTCCGCCTTGTTGCCCACCCCGGCTACGATTACAATCCTGTCGCCGTCAAATACCGGGACGTTCATGTGGCGTTCGATGCGAACATGACCCTCGGGCATTCCTTTCTTCCAGGGGCTCGGGGCAGCGTAATCGTTGGTGATGATCGGCCTGCGCTGGCGTATGGCCTCACCCCAGAGACCGGTTGTGTGTACGGGATAGGACACCGGTTTTTCCGCGACCGCGCACTCGCTCATGGCGGTTTTCGACCAGGCGAACATGGTGAGTACGCTCTCGTCCTCGTTAACGAAGGCGATGTATCCGATAGTGCTTCCCGTAAGCCGCACCGCCGACTCCATGGCGAAATGCGTGAGCTCGCTTTCGCCCGAGCCGGACATCATGTTAAGTTCCAGGAGGGTGTTGAGGCGTTCCTCTTCGAGCCGCCGGGCCTCTTCGGCGCGGCTTCGCTCCGTATAGTCGTATATGAGTGAAAGCATCACCTTCTGGCCGGCGAAAGTGATGATCTCCGCGGACCAGAGTGTGTCCCTCGACTCGCCCGACTTCGTCCTTATGCGCAGTGAAATTTCCCTGAAAAATCCCTCCTGCCGGATCTTCGTTTTCATCTGATTGCGAATATCCGGATCTTTCCAGAGGCCCAGTTCGTACGAGGTGCGCCCGACCGTTTCCTCGCGCGTGTGCCCGCTCAGCTCCAGCCATCGCTCGTTCACATCGATGAAACGGCCCGTCTCGATGTCCGATATTACTGTCGGCGCCGGGCTCGCGTTGAAGGCCTTCGAGAAGCGCTCCTCGCTCGTCTCGAGCTCGCGGTTGAGCGTGACGAGTTCCTGGTTCTGCGCCTCGAACTCCTCCATGGTGGCCTCCAGCTCCTCCATGGCCGCCTGCATTTCCTCGTTGCCCGCCGCCAGTTCGTTCCCGCGCTCGATCGAGAGCTCGATGGATTCCTCGAGCCGTCCGATGAGGTAGCGCAGCGCGGCCGCGATCCCGATGAATGCCGAGGCCGCGATCAGTACGCGGTTTATGAACGCGGTCTCGTCGCTGCGGATGGCGGCGAGGAGGCCGAGGTTATGGAGTACCGCCAGAGCAAGGTAGGAGCCGAGCGACGCGATGATGACGACGGTCTGCGTA
>JAGODA010000128.1 GCA_017998475.1 Spirochaetota bacterium
TTTTTCGCGCGGGCCAGGCCCGATTCGACCATGGCGAAGCCAAGGTTCATAAAGAAGACGAGAAACGCCGCGAACAGCACCCAGACGGTGTCCATACCGACCGCCATGGCCGTTTTCAGGGCGTCCAGGGCTTCTTGCGATACCGCCGCGGGTGCTTTGTCCGCCGCGAATGAGACTGTCGTCGCGCCGATGAGGAGCGCGAGCGCCAGGATTCCTGATAACTTTTTCATAAGCCCCCCGGAATAGTGGAATTGTTACTCTGCCACTCAGGGAGCATAAACCGTGCCGGTGTTTTGTCGGACGTGCGTGTAAGCCGGAAAAGAGTAACGTGGAAGAGGAATGAGGCGGAATTTAACGCCGTCGTAACATTGCGTTGCATGGACTACATTCGAAAAAACCTCGCGGATGAACGGGCTCGATGCAAAGTGGCGGGCGGACAGGTGCTCCGATACCAAATTGTATCCCGGATGCTGCATCCGCTACAATAGTGTGCCCGAGGCAGGGCGGTACGGCTTGTTCTCCGTGGTTATGACGGGCTGTGTCCGGTCTCGGGCGCAGTGTCATCGCTTCCGCGATAGTCATGCACCCACGGGCCTCGCTTCAACTTGTGGCGGAAGTTGGTGGAATCATCATCAATGATTTTCTCGAGGTATTCGATCTGCCGCTCTATGGCTTCAAGATACAGATTTGTATCGATGCCGTGCCGGTGCTTGAAGTGGTGCTGGGAATAGATGTGAATGTTCTGATAGGACTCGGACAGGCGTTTCTTCGTTATCTGGTAGAAATCGACCGTTTTTCTGAGCAGGTCGAATTCCGTGTCAAACCCGGCAATCCCCGCCTCCTTGAATTCATAATAGAGGAAAAGAAGCTTCTCGAGATAGGCGCGGTCCGACATCTGCCCCAGGATGTCCGCCGTACCCATTATACAGCCGGCGTATTGTTCGATGTCGGAGGCGAATGGGATGGTTCCCAGATCGACGCTGAGCCCGGTGCACCGGATTGTATTGGTGATGACGCGTATCGATTCGTCGTCCAGACCGAAGGCGTCGCGGTTTTTCATGAGAAAGTTTACGCTTCGCTCGACGTGGGTGGCGGTGTATTTGGCGCCGGTCCCCTCGGTGTCCCAGGATTCCTGAATATACCCGGTATCGTGAAGCAGGGCGGCACAAAAAAGATTCTCTACTATGTTCGGGGGAAGGGGCGGATTCTGAATATTGAATCCATCGACGATGCGCGCCGAGGCGAGCAGGGCATCCATCGTATGCGCCAGGTTGTGGTATTCCGTATTGCACGCGCGGTATCCCGGGAAGCTGCCCACAAACAGCTTGCGGACAATGTTTACCGCGTGGGATACGCGGGAATAGCGTCTGGCGGGATAATGGCGTGTGAAAATGCCCCGTACCTCGGCGGCGATGGCCGAGGGCTTCTGCGAAGCCAGCAGACTCGAGAGCTGGGGAACGTCGTCTCGATGTGACATTTTTTCCTCCTTTGTCTGAGGGGCACGTATGGTCAGCGGTTCTGTATATAACGTGTTCCGTAGACAACCATTCCCGGCGCGGCGCCTGCGGGAAGCCTTATACCAATATACGGAACAATTGCATTAATAGTTCGGAGTGCCTGGAAAAGTGCAAAAAATTAATATTTTTTTTATCGTGTAACGCCGTACTGAATGGCGTTCAGTTGTCGATTGAGGACATCAGGCCGAAATTAAGGTTCCTGCCCCTGTGCCCGGCCCTGTGGCTGTAAAAGAGTTCATGTTCCCCGAGCGTACAGCGCCGGGCGGTCAGTATGCGTTCCCGACGAAGGCCGCGCTCCGTGAGGGAGGCGCGGATACTGCCGGGCAGGTCGAGGCGGATCGATGCGTTATCACGCACGACATGCCCGGGAAAATGCGAGGCGACATCGTCGTTGACCGTGTACGAATCCGGGCCTATGCCGGGAAGAATGAACGCGATGAGGTCCCCGGGTCTCGAGCCGTGACGCCGCCGGATCAGGTCGACCAGTTTACCGGCGATGTCGAGCCTGCATCCGCGCCATCCCGAATGGACCGCCCCGAGAACGCGGCGGGTTTCGTCATATACGAAAACCGGGATGCAGTCGGCCGTCCTTATCACCAGACATATGTCCGGAAACGCCGTCAGCATGCCGTCGGCTTCCGCGACGAAGGGGGCCTTCCCGGCGGATGACGGGTCTATCTCGACTATCGTATCGCCATGCACCTGGTTGAGCGTAAGGACGCGGTCCGCCGAAATTCCGGTGCGGGCGGCAAGAAGCTCTTTTTCGCGTAACCGGATTTCGTCGCTATCGCCGGTGTAATCGACGGGATTCGCGCGGCGCGCGGCGATACCGATATCGAGTCCGACGGGCGTCGGGACCTTGAAGAAACCGTTGTCCAATTCAAGTTTCAGTGCCGTCATTCCTGGGTCGCCTTCTGGCCGCGCCCCCCGCCTTCATGGCTTCGAGAGGTGCGCCCGGTGGAAACCCGCTCGAGCCTCAGAGCGGAATATCATAGCGCCTGCGTTTTACAAAGCCGGAAACACGGCGATACCCCGCCGTTTTCGCGGTCTCGGCCGCCAGCGTGAATTCGTGGGCCACCTCGTCGGCATTGTGAGCGTCGGAGCCCAGGGTAATCGGGACACCCTCGTCAAACAGGATGGATAAAATGTCCACCGACGGATACATCTCACACACCGGCTTTCGAAGGCCCGAGGTGTTGATCTCCACCGCGACGTCCCGCGCCGCGCACTCTCTGGCGATGCGGCGGATATGGCCGCTGAAATCGGATCTCGGCCGGTGGCCGAATTTTTTCACAAGGTCGAAGTGTCCGATTATATTGAATGCGCCGCTCGCGACCAGGTTTTGAAGTATGGCGAAATAATCGGAATACACCTGGTCGATATCCCGACTTTCGAAGCCGTGGATGTAATCGGGATTGTCGAATCCCCATCCATCGATGAAATGGCACGAGCCGATAAGATAGTCGATGCGCCCGTCAGCGAGATAACTTCGGTCGAAGCTGGCATGGAAGGGGAAATCGACCTCCATGGCCGTTCTCACCGCGATAGAGGAGCCGTGACGTGAGCGGGCGGCATCCACCATCGAGAAGTATTCCTCGGTCTGTTCGGGAAGCATGGTTATGCCCTCGCGAAGTCCTTCGGGCAGAGGGGCGTGATCGGAGAAGCCTATCTCCGCGAGTCCGGCGCGAATCGCGGCCAGGATGAAATCGTCAGGACTTCCCTCCGCGTGCCCGCAGAGAGGCGTATGGGTGTGGTAATCGGCGAGGCCTTTCAATAGCCGTTCCGCGAGTAGAAAAAGGATATCTCGTCGATCTGCCGGGAGATCTCGGGACTTTCCGAACGGTCGCGCCGGATGAAGAATTTGTCGATGCGGTTGTCTTCCGCGCGGGAGACAATCGAAAGCGTGTACCAGAGCGGCGGGATGCTGATACCATCTCCCGATTTCGACCAGGAAGGGGACCCTCCGGTAAAAAAAGTTTCGGCTATTTCAAATGAAAGAAACTCGGCATACTCTCCAAATCGGGAGTTGTCCACCGTGAAAAGGTACGGGTGGTGCAGATAGAATACGAGGATGCCGCGTCGGCGCAGATAGAGGGCCATGAGTTCCGTTTCGCCAGCTTCGACATGGCGGGGGCGAAGCACGATCATTTCGACGTTGTTAAGATCACTCTTTCGCGGATACAGTGAAAGCAGGTACCGGATGTGGTCCGGGCCCTTCAGGAGTGTTCGATTACCCTGATAGGCGAACCGGGGGTGGAGTATCTCTATTGTAGCGTGCCCGTTCCTGAAACGGTCCCTGACATACAGAGAGTCGAAACGGGAGCGAAGCAGGTTGTCGATGTCTGTGGAAATGTCCTCTTCGATCTCCGCAGGTGACTGCTCGAAGCGGACATCCTCTTCGTCCCGCACGTCGCCGTAATATTCTCGAATGTCGAACATGGTATAAATGTAGCGGATGGCCGGGCCGATACAACTTTTTTTCTCTTTCCCCGTTAAAAATGGGACGCTCGTCCTGCATGCAAACAGGAATACCGTCCGGACGGTGAACGCGCGCTTTGCGCATGCGATACGGCAAAAAAAAGACGATTCCGGGAGGAATCGTCAACCGTTTTAGTGGAATAATTGGAAGGTTACTACCATCTGGTAGTGTTCTTAATATAGCATGAAGGCGGTATCACGTCAAAATTAATTGTCATATTTTGATCGACGAAAAAGAAGATATTTACTGGTATTTTCGCGCTCTCGGAAGCGCAGACCGCGGCGAACAGTGTGAATGGCCATCCGGCGGGAGAGTATAATCAGGTACCCGTGTGTCGTTCCACCGCGATGGCGGGTATTCGATGAATGACTGTACGGATCGCCTGCGAGGACAAACCTTGCGATATGATATATCCGCAGGGAGCGGTGGCCCGAGCAGGGGGCGGTTTCCGAAAAGGGATGAGCGACCCGATCATATCGTTCCATACGTTTTTCCCGCCGTTCAGATTAATCCGCGCCTCCTCCAAGGACTGTGACCGGTTCTTCGAGGGCGCTCTCCGGTAACTCTTTCGGGCCTGTTCCGCCGTACATCACCCGGATTACCGGCTTCCGGCGCCGCGGCCGGCCGGGCGTATGTGCCAGATCGGGATTCCGCTTTCAGAAGTCGTGTTGTACACAAGCTCCCCGGATTCATGCGCAAGCACGACAAGCGGCCCGGCGAAACCTCCTGCCCTTATTGTGCGGATCATGCGGATGGCTTCCGGTGTCGTCTTCTCGGTTTCGAAATAGCACTGATCCATTTCCCCGCCCTCCCGTGCGTCCTTTCCCGGTGCGACGTTCCCGCGACGGGGCCCGTTCTTCCCGGCGCGCACATCACCCCCGGGCCGGCCCATTATTCCCGTGGAGAGCCCGAAGGACCTCCGCCACGCGATCGAACTCGAAGGCCTTGTCGAAAAAATAATCCGCCCCCAGGTCGCGGCATCGTTCCCTGTATTCGCTCGAGGCATAATTACTGAGCACGATGACGACCGGGGAGCGCGGCTCGCTCTTCACCTTTCTGAGAACCTCCAGCCCGGAACCGCCGCTCAGGCGCAGGTCGAGAATAACGACCTCGGGAGAGGAACCGGTGATGCGCGCGATTGCATCGGCGGGATTCGTCGCGGTGCCGACAATCTCCACGCGTCCCGTACCCTTGAGCATCTCCACGAGGTAGGCCGTAACCAGGCCGGAATCCTCGACGATAAATGTCTTCATCGGAGTGTCCATACGGTGAACGGTAGACCGCCCGTGCGGGAGGCGCAAGGGCGGTGAGGATAAAAATTGACGGGAGGTTGTGAGAAAAGTATGTCAGAAAACAGGGCGGCCTGGCCGAAAAATTCCTACACGCTACGGAACGGGTTCAGCTGACCAGCCCGTTCTTTACCGCGTAGTTGACGAGCTCCGCGGTGGACTTCATGTTCATCTTGTCGAGTATGCGCCGGCGATAGGTGCTGATGGTCTTGACGTTGAGAAACATCTCCCCGGCGATATCGGTCAGGCTTTTGCCGAGCGCGATCATGCGGAACGTCTCGAACTCGCGGTCCGACAGCCTCAGATGAGGGGCCACTCCCCCGCGCTCGTCGAGTGATGCGGCCAGTATCTCGGCGATCTCCTGCGTGATGTATTTCTTGCCGCCGAGAATCCGGCGTACCGCTTCAAGAAGGTTCTCCGGAGCGGTCTCCTTGGTCAGATACCCGGCGGCTCCGGAGCGTATCACCCGGAGCGCATACTGCTCTTCGGGATGTACGCTGAGGACCAGAACGGGGATGGACGGATATAACACGCGCAGCTCTTTAAGTATCTCGAGCCCGTTGCGGCCCGGCATCGTTATATCCAGCAGAATGATGTCAAACCGGTTTTTCTTGAGTTTTTCCAGGAGATCCTGCCCGTCGCACGCCTCCGCGATCCGCCGTATCTCCCCCGATTCGACGAGAATCTGCCTCAGCCCGGCGCGAACCACCGGATGATCGTCGGCGATGATGATGCTCATTTCTCCCTTCACTGCGCGCACCCCCGCTACTACTCGGTGTTAGAAAAAAGGCCGCGGCCGGTTGCTCATGCATACACCCGGTCCAGCGGAATCCTTACGTCCACCGTCGTGCCCCCTTCCGCCCCGCCCGCGATTACGCACTCACCGCCGCAGTGCCGGCTCCGTTCGCGGATTCCAATAAGACCGAACGAGGACGGGTCGACGATCTTGTGTGACGGGATACCGACTCCGTTGTCGCTCACCACGAGGCGCGCTTCGCCGCCGTCGACGGACAGCTCGACCCTCACCTGGGACGCGGATGCGTGGCGCAGCACGTTCGTCGCGGCCTCCTGAAAAATTCGGAAAAGGGCTACCGCCCTGTTGTCCCTTACAAGCGAGTCGCTTTCGGGTACGATGATCTCGAACGGGATTCCGGACCGTTTCTCGAGGTCGCGTGCCTGCCACTCGATGGCGGCGGCGAGACCCAGGTCGTCGAGGACGCCGGGGCGGAGCTCGGAGCATATGCGCCGAACGTTCTGGATGATATCATCGGTCAGGCCGAGCGCCGAGACGGCCTTTGCCGAGATATCGGCGCGTTCGACCGGAATCTGTTTCGCCATCCATGAGAGGTCGATCCGGAGGGCGGTCAACATCTGGCCGAGTATGTCGTGGATTTCGCGGGCGAGCCGCAGGCGCTCCTCCTCCAGCGCGGTCTGCAGGTGGGCGGAGAGCATGCGAAGCTCCTCCTCGCTGGCCCGCACCTTCGCCTCGAGATAACTGCGGCGCATCGCCATCTCGATGGCGGCGTAGACCTGGGCGTCGACGATGGGCTTGAGGACGTATCCGTAGCAATCCGCGTCCCGGGCGCGCTCGATCGTTTTCCGGTCGGAATGGGCGGTAATGAAAACGACGGGAAGATCGTGCAGTTTTTTGAGCCGCCTGGCGGTCTCGATGCCGTCGATGTCGCCTGAAAGTGAAATATCCATGAGTACAAGGTCGGGTCGGAGCGCCGCTCCGGCGCCGAGGGCTCCGGCGCCGTCGGGGAATGATTTCAGCACCTCGTAGCCGCCCTCCTCGAGGATCTCGGAAATATACCTGCCGATAATCGTGTCGTCCTCGACCAGAAGTATTTTCAGCCTGGAATTGACCATGTCCGGGGTTCCGTATGGGTTGTGCCGTCCGTCCAGGAGATTTCTCCGTAAGAAAAGCGTATACCGCGAACGGGTGGATGTCAAGCGGGTATTTTTAAGCATTCCGGGCCTTGCCGGTCCGGCCGCCCGATCCTGAAGGACCTCTGATGTGAAAAAATTACTTGTTATTAAACGCGTCCCCGGGTGTGGTATACTGGAACTCACGGCCCGGGCGGGTCGCGGGATATCCCCCCCAGGGCAGTAAAAAACCGGGAAGGCCGATATAATGTTCGAAATTCTTTTTATCGTCACGCTGGCGCTGTTTTTCGGTACATCGGCGCTGTGCATCTACTCGCTCCATACTGACGACGCCAGGCACCGCACGCGCGCAAGGGCGCTCCTGGTCGCGGCGGCAGCCGCTTTTACCGCGCTCGGGGCGATACGCTTCTATTCACATTCCGGCCAGGGAGTGGTAAAGGGAGCGTTCACCATCTGGGGATACTTTTACCTTCTGGCCCTCGTTGTCATCATACTTCTTGCCTACCTGTATTTTTCGCGATGGAGGGCGCAGTGGTGGTCGTTCACCGCTCTCGCGGTCCCTTTCATCACGCTGGTGCTCGTCATCTCGATACCCTTTCTCGATTCCGCCAGGAAGATAGCGGTCGACGACTGGCACTGGCTGCTTCCCCTGCACATCGTTATCGCCGTGTTGGGTGAGATTTTCTTTTTTCTGAGCTTTATCGGCTCGGTGCTCTACCTGGTAATGGAATGGCAGCTGAAGAAAAAGGCCTCCATGCGCTTCGTGTTCCGCCTTCCGACCCTGGAATCCATAGAGAACTTCAATCGCTGGGCGATCGCGCGCGCCTTCGCGCTGCTCTCCCTCGGTCTCGTATCAGGGGCCTCTGTCGCCTACACGCTCTTCGCGACCCCCTATCAGGGCAGCCCCAAGGAGATCATTCTCTACGTGTCGTGGGCGGTAATCCTGGGGCTCTTCTGGCTGCGCCACGGAGGGCGCATCAATCCACACAGGGCGAGCCAGATCAACGTGCTCTTGTTCGCCGTGCTCATGTTCATCTTCATGTTTTCCAATATTTACATTACCATGGGGTTTCACGGCTTTAAATGAACGACATCATAAACAGGCCCGAGATCGGTCTTATCGGGCTCAGCCATAAAACGGCCCCGGTCGACCTCCGCGAGCGTTTCACGCTCACCGACGACGAGCTGCCGGCGTTTTTCGATAAAACATGCTCGGAGGGGGTCGATGAGATCGTGTATCTCTCCACGTGCAACCGGGTGGAAATTTATTTTATAACGCGCGACATGAACGCGGCGGTAGAGTCTGTAATGAGCGTGCTCGAAGGCGTTTCGTCCCTGCCCAGGGCGAAGTTCGAACCCGTTCTGTACAGGAAATATTCGAGGGAGGCCGTGCTGCATCTGCTGTCAGTGGCCTCGTCGCTCGATTCGATGGTGCTCGGGGAAAACGAGATATTTTTCCAGGTGAAAAACTGCTACGGCAAGTCGGTGCGCGCCGGGAAGGCCGGCACTG
>JAGODA010000129.1 GCA_017998475.1 Spirochaetota bacterium
ATCCTCGAAGGATTTACCGCGCGGTCGCGCCGCGCAATCGATCCTTTCGATGTACAGCTTCAGTCCTTTACTTTTTGCGAGTTCCATCACGAAACGTTCATCATCGTCTGAATCCTTTCCTCTTGAAAGGTGATTCATGTGGAAAATCCCGAGTGTCAGCTCCAGCGAGTCGGCCAATTGGCTCATTATATCAAGCAGCGCGACCGAGTCCTTACCCGCGGAGAGCGACAGCAGGAGGCGATCCCGCTTGCGCAGCATCCCGTGTTCCATGGCGAAGGCCTTCACTCGCCGGATAATCGCATCATCATTATCGCGCATCACCGCCCTTCAGGGTGGATTTTCTCCATGCCCTCTGCATTTTTCCAGTAATTAATTATACAGCCCTGCCGCTCCGTCTCGGGACGGGTGGAAAAGTGATTGCTTTTTGTCGGTAAACCGGGGAATAGTGAGACCCTCACGATGACGTCGAACCACCAGATCAACCGGGGTGAGTGCATGAATTCCCATATAAAGGAGCGGGCGGTCGAATGGACACGGGCTCCATTCGACGAAGAGACCAGAAAAGAGATCGCGCTCCTCATTGAACGAGGAGACGATGGTGAGCTGGAAGACCGTTTTCATACCATGCTCGAATTCGGGACCGGCGGTCTGAGGGGAGTTATCGGCGCCGGTACAAACCGTATGAATGTGTACACCGTCGGTATGGCGACCCAGGGGCTCGCCAATTATATCCTGGCCCGCAAGAGGCAGGAAAACGGCGTGGTCATCGCGCGCGATTCCCGCAGGATGTCCGATATCTTTTCACGCGAAGTCGCCTGCATCCTCGCCGGCAACGGCATACATGCATATTATTTCAACGACATAGCGCCCACGCCACTCTGCTCGTTCGCCATTCGGGATCTCAAGGCGGTGTCAGGCATCGTTGTAACGGCCAGCCACAATCCTCCGGAATACAACGGTTACAAGGTATACTGGGAGGACGGCGGCCAGGTCGTGCCCCCCGTCGACGGGGAGATCATCGACGAAGTGAGAATGATCCACTCCATCGAGGCCATTAAACGTATAGACTTCGAGGAGGGAGTGCGCGCCGGCATCATCACTATCATCGGAGACGACATCGTTCAGAATTATCTTTCCCTTCTCGAGAGCAGGGTTCTCCGACCGGCAAAGCCCTCGGAAACGGCCATCGTGTACACTCCGCTTCACGGGACGGGGTACCGGATAATCCCGGCCGTACTTCGTCATTTCGGTTTCACTAACATATTTCCCGTCGAATCCCAGTCCAGGCCGGACGGCAATTTCCCCACCGTTCGCTCCCCTAACCCCGAGGAACGCGAGGCGCTTACCCTCGCACTCGAACTCGCCCGCAAAGTGGACGCCGATATCATACTCGCCACCGATCCCGATTCCGATCGCATGGGTGTAGGAATTAAAAATCCGCGGGGTGATTACGACCTCATTAACGGAAACCAGATCGGCACCATGCTCGAGTACTATCTGCTTCACCGACTGTCGCAAAAGGGCAGCCTCCCCTCAAATGCCGCGATCGTCAAAACTATAGTCACTACCGACCTCCAGGATGTCATCGCCAGGAGCTACAACTGCACGGTCGACAATGTCCTTACCGGCTTCAAATGGATAGCCATGAAAATGAGGGAATACGAATCCTCCGGAGAAAGGTCTTTCGTGTTCGGAGGAGAGGAAAGTTACGGATATCTTCCCCTCGACTTTGTCAGGGACAAGGACGCGATCAGTTCATGTTATTATTTTGCCGAAATGGCCGACTGGCTTGCCCAGAGCGGCAGCACCCTGTATGAGTTTCTCAATGCCATTTATCTCAAATACGGCCTCTATCTCGAGGACCTGCTCTCGATGACCATGAAGGGCATGGACGGGATGGAGAGGATCCGCTTGATAATGGAATCGTTCAGGCGTAAGGCTCCTGCTGAGTTCGGCGGGATTCGCGTATCACGAATCGCCGATTATCTTTCTCTGGTGGAGATATCCTCAAACAGTGGATCGACCGCCGCCATAAAAGGCATACCCTCATCGGATGTGTTACAGTTCTTCCTGGAAGACGGATCTAAAATCACGATGAGGCCCTCCGGCACGGAGCCAAAAATAAAGTTCTACTTCAGTGTGAACGCCCGTGTGGCCGCTGACGATCTGGAAGGCGCGAAGTCGGTTCTTCACGAGAGAATCGAACGTTTTAAAACCGACCTCGCGTCGAAGGTAAACGCCGTGTGATTGCGGAAATGACTTCGGCCTGCTTCGCGTGCATCAGAGCGGCGTCATCCGTCGAACGCTCGTGATCGTATCCGGCCAGGTGCAGAATCCCGTGCGCCAGAAGTCTCATGAGTTCCTCCGCCGGAGTGACTCCAAAACGGGCGGCCTGGTCCATGGCCCGCTCGAGGGATATGTACACATCTCCGAGCTCCTCAACGGCGCCGACCGGGCCGGGGAACGGATTATCCCTGTACGCGAAAGATATTACGTCCGTCGGTCGTGCCTTCTTGCGGTATTTTCGGTTTATTTTACGTATCCCGTCATCGTCTGTCAGAATGATTGAAAGCGCGACTCCGGTCAGATCCGCCATTTCGCAGACGCGCAGCGCGGCGTTTTTCAGACGTCTGCCCGTAACCCCGGCAAACGGCAGCGTTGAGCTACCCTCAAGAAACAGGCTAACGCTCGTCTTCGCGGTTCTGGACCTTTTCTTCAAGTTTCTGGACCTCTTCACTGTCAGGATACTCTATCCTGGTATGGAATATCCCGTTAAGTATTCTCATGAAGGCCCTCTGTATCTTGTTCAGGTCCGACATGGTCAGATCGGAATATTCGAACTCGTCATCATTGAGCTTGTTGTAGATTATTTTTTTAACCAGCGATTCGAGCTTTACGTTGGTCGGATCCTGAAGCGATCTCGAAGCGGCCTCGACCGCGTCCGCGAGCATGACTACAGCGGTTTCGCGTGACTGTGGCTTCGGCCCGGGGTACTGGAAGTCGGCCCTGCTCACGGTCCCCGAGTCGCCGGCCGCGTCGGCCTCCTCGAGCGCCTGATGATAAAAATAGGTCATCATCGTCGTTCCATGGTGTTCGCGTATGAAGCCTTCAACCTGCTCCGGAAGCCTGTTCTTCCTCGCGAGGACGATTCCCTTCTCGACATGTGAAATGATAAGCCTGGAGTAGTCGACGGGTGAAAGGGTTTTCGCCCTTTTGTCGGTGATTTTGTTTTCTATATAGATACCCGCGTCCTCGATCTTCCCGATGTCGTGGTAGTATCCCCCCACCCTGGCGAGGAGATAATTCGCGCCGATCTCCTTGCATGCGGCTTCGGCCATGTTCGCCACCATCAGTGAGTGGTTATACGTTCCCGGCGCTTTGATGAGCATGCGTCTGAAGATGGGGGCGTTGAGATCGGAAAGCTCGAGCAGGTTGAACTTGGTCGTAATGCCGAAAAGGTTTTCGAACAGGGGGAATACTCCGAGCACCAGGATGGAATTGATGATACCATTCGCCAGCGAAAGTTCGATATTTCGAAGCGTGTCGTACAGCGAGTACTCCTCCATAAGACAAACGCCGATTACCACAGATGAATTTATCAGCCCGAGAATAAGACCTCCGCGAAGGAAATCCGTGCGCCGCTCGACATTCGTGAGAACGAAAACACCCAGTATCGCCGAGCTGAAAGCAGTAACGATCACCACGAGCGATCCGTTACTCACTACAAAAGAGAAAAAGATGAGATACAGCCCTATGATGAACCCGATGAAAATATTGAAAAGCGTAGCAACGATCATCGTCACCGCCGCGATCGGAAGGTAGAGGGCGAATATTATGCTGGAATTGAGGATGTTGTCGGTCCGCGAGAGAAAGAACGTATAAAAGATGAACACCACCACGATTGAGAAAATAATTACAGGCGCCTTGCGATCCGGCAGAAGTCTGGAGTGATATTCGAGCAGGAAGTATCCGAAAACAAAGAGAAAGGACACCTGCAGCAGAAGTACGCCCAGAATATAATTTATGCGCGTAGAAGACGCGTAGGTGTTGAGTATGTCTATCTTGTTGAGGGTCTCGGTCGTAATGGTATCGCCTTCCCTCACTATTGTCTGTCCCTTCTTGAGCACGCCCGTCACAGGCTTCGCGTTTCTGACGGCCTCCTCGATCCGGCGCTTGGTCTCCTCCCCATTGAAGAAAAGATTTGGTTTGAGAAGCGTTTTAACGATCGAAACCACTATCGCGAGCTCCTCACGGTTTCGCCGCTGGGCGAGCGCGGCGGCAACCGCAGGAACCTCGGCATTTATCTCCGCGAGGGTCTTAAGGTCTTCTATGCTCCTCGATATCTCATCCGTAACCTGAGGGCTGTTCACAATCCGGACCGTCACGTTCCTGTTCGCTATCGAAAGGGGATTCGAGTATGGAGCCGGCATCACTCCGTTATCGAGGATATGAATAATTGTCTTTTTGATGCTCTGCCGTGTTTCCGGCGAGTGCTGGCTTCTCAACAGCTCGTAAAGCACCCTGTCATCGTACTGGGGGTACTTCGGCAGTTTAGCCTTCAGAGTTATTAACTGGAAAGTTCTGTCCTCGGTGCCGGTGGGAGGTATCTCCCTGAGAGTAATATCGATGTAATCAAATAATACATCCACGAACCGCAGGCTTTCTATCAGCACGGAGTGATCGCGGTCGAAAACGAGCGGCACCGCCTCGGCCACCCTTCCTTTCTCGGCCCGTGTCTCGGATTCTATCTCGAAAAGGATGTCGCCGGGGACCCGCACGTCCTCGCGTGCGATGTCACCAATGGAGTAATTATGGGTTTTCCCCACCACATTAATCGAAAGAAGAGCCGTCGAGATCACTATAATGCCGAGGATGAGCAGCAGAGATAGCCTCACGTTGCGATTTCTCATCGCGGCGTTGACGGACCTGCTGATTATTTTAACGGTGGTGAGCATCGGGTTATTTCAGGACACCGGTCGCCCTTGCGGACTCAGGCCTTCTGCCCTTTCTTTTCGGCATGATCGTACGCGTCGACGATTTTCTCAACGACGGGATGCCTGCATATGTCCTCTCTTCCAAATTCAATAAACGCGATTTCCTGGACTCTTCTCAGGATTCTCATGGCGTTCAAAAGGCCTGAATTCCTGGGCTTCTCGATATCGATCTGCGTCACATCTCCCGAAATGACGATCCTCGAATTGTTCCCCAGTCTGGTAAGGAACATCTTCATCTGTGAAATCGTCGTATTCTGCCCCTCATCGAGAATGATGAATGCCCTGTTGAGCGTCCTGCCGCGCATGTACGCGAGGGGAGCGATCTCAATGGTGCCCTTCTCTATAAGCTTTGAGACTTTTTCGAAGGACAGAAGATCGAATAAGGCGTCATACAGCGGTCGAAGATATGGATTGATCTTCTGTATCAGGTCGCCGGGAAGGAAACCGAGGCTTTCCCCGGCCTCCACGGCGGGCCTGGTAAGGATTATCCTCTCGACACGGCCCGCGAGCAGATGCCCGAGAGCCACGGCGACCGCCAGGTATGTTTTACCCGTTCCAGCCGGACCTGTCGCGAATGTGATGGCATGCTTATTAATCGCCGATACGTATTTCGCCTGGTTCAGGGTCCTCGGGGAAATTGTCCTTCCCGATTCGGGGATAGTTATCTTGAGTCGGTTGAGCTCCTCGGTGTCGATATGTCCGCCGGAGGCTATCGTAGTGGCGAGATACCGAATGTCGAAATCGTCGAACTCGTACGACCTGTCCTTCAGTTGCAGATAATCCCCCATAATATGCAGCAGTCGGTAAGCCTTTTCGGTCGCGCCTCCGTTCGAGCTGATTATGAGGGTATTGCCTCTCGGGATTATTCTGACATCGAGTATCTTCTCGATAGTGCCGAGGTTTTTATCCCTCAACCCGCATATCCTCCGATATATCGAGGAATCATCGATTTCGAAACGGCTTTCTGCGGCGTTTTCGACCATATGCTACTTGTCGACCACCTTGATGGAGAGTTCCCTCAGCTGGGCCGGCGATACGGGAGACGGCGCGTCGCTCATCATGCACTGGCCCTTCTGTGTCTTGGGAAACGGGATGACATCGCGTATTGAACTGCGCCTGAGGAGCAGCATTATTATTCTGTCGAGACCGAGCGCTATCCCGCCGTGGGGCGGAGCTCCATACTTAAGGGCTTCGAGCAGGAATGAGAACTTTATTTTCGCTTCCTCCTCGGAGATACCGAGCACACCGAACATTTTTTTCTGTACATCAGTATTATGTATACGTATCGACCCGCCGCCGATCTCGACACCGTTAAGAACGATATCGTATGCCTGCGCCTTGACCTCGTTTACCGTTTCCGGGGTGAGGCTGTCAATAAGGCCTATGTGTTCCGCTTTGGGCGCCGTGAACATGTGGTGTTTGGCGTAATATCTGCGCTCTTCATCATCGTACTCGAGCAGGGGAAAATCGAGCACCCACAGGAAGTTGAACCTGTTTTCGTCGATCAGGTTGAGGTCTCTTCCTATTTTAAGCCTCAGGTTCGCAAGGGTATCGTTGACGACGTTTTCCCTGTCGGAAGCGAAAAATACCAGCACACTTCCTTTCAATCCGAGCTTTGCTGAAAGCTCCGCTCGTTCCGTTTCGCTTATAAATTTTGAGATACCGCCCTCAAATGCCCCGTCGCGATACCTGAAATATGGCAGGCCTTTCGCGCGGAAGGTTTTTACGTATTCAGTATAGTCGTCTATCATCTTGCGCGATATAGATCCTTCGTCCTGAACCGGCAGACATTTAATTATGCCGCCCGACGCTAGGGCCGCGCTGAATACATTGAATGATGAATTTTTCAATATATCGCCGCAATCGGCGAGCTCGAGTCCAAAACGGGTGTCCGGGGCGTCCTTCCCATACCGCGCCATCGCCTCATCGTAGCTCATGCGCGGGAAAGGCAGCTCCACCGCCTGACCGATGGTTTCTTTCACTATCGCCGCTACGAGACCCTCGATAATCTGTATCACCGTTTCACGGGTAACGAAAGACAGCTCCATGTCCACCTGGGTGAATTCAGGCTGACGGTCGTTCCTGAGATCCTCGTCTCGGAAGCACTTGACCACCTGGAAATACCTGTCGAAGCCTGAAACCATGAGTATCTGCTTGAAGAGCTGAGGCGACTGCGGAAGGGCGTAGAACATACCCCTGTTGATGCGGCTCGGGACAAGGAAATCCCTGGCTCCCTCCGGTGTCGACTTGTTGAGTATGGGGGTTTCAATCTCGATAAAACGGTTATCCGTCAGAAAGCTCCGAATGACCTGGGTCGCGCGATGCCGCGCGAGTATGGTTTCGCGCATCTCTTCGCGCCTGAGATCGAGGTAGCGATACTGGAGCCTTAGCTCCTCGTTTATGGAATTCCGCGTATCGAGCGGGAAAGGAGGCGTCAATGACGGGTTGAGCACCTCTATGATATCCGCCTCGACCTCGAGGGTCCCGGTCTTCAGCGCGGGATTCACCGTTTCAGCCGAACGGCGCCGTACGGTCCCCTCCACCCTGAGGCAGAACTCATTACGGACCGAATCCGCTACGGACGCGACGTCGGGATTCTTCGACGAGTCCACGACTACCTGAACGATACCGGACACGTCCCTCAATTCTATGAAAATGATCCCGCCCAGGTCTCTCATCTTGTCGACCCAGCCGCCGAGCTGTACGCGTGCGCCGGCCTGTGAGTCGTTAACTTCGCCGCAATACGTTCTTTGTGTGAACATCTCGTATCCTTACAAAGGCATGATGAACGTGAAATCAAACGTAATTACATAGTTTTCGGGCATATCTTTTGTCAAGCTGAAAAAGAAACTACACCAAAGCTGTTCATTCGAACATTTTTTTCCTGACCATCTCGTGGAAACCGCGTATCGAGGCCGACTCCGGTTTGAAATTCAGGGCACAGGCGGAGTCTTCCACCGCTTTCGCTAAATCACCCAGTTCGTACCAGGCGAGCGCCCTGCCGTAATATGATTCCGACTGGTACGGATTGATCGATACGGACAGCGTGAAATCGTCTATCGCCATGCCGCATTCGCCGGTCAACCTTCTGCATAAGCCCCTGTTGTTGAATGCCCTGAAATTCCCGGGGTCAAACGCCACGGCCCTGGTGAAATCCTCGATGGCTTTCCCATAGTCCGCCTGGGCAAGGTACGCCATTCCCCGGTGATTGTGGATTATGGACCGTACGCTGTCGGAATTCCCTGATTCGAGAAGGCGCGAATAGAGCTCGACCGCTACCGCATAGCGCCCTTCGTTGTGCGCTGTTATTGCTTTCAGGAGTATGTTGTCGATGGTGTCTTCCGGCATGGATTCAGAAGGCGGGGGCCCTCCGTCCGGATCGACCGAAGGCGCGTCTTGCTCACGGTCTGACACGGTGGAGGCTATCCCCGTCCTGTCGTACAATACGTCTCTTCTTTTACGCAATTCATTCTTCATGGAACGCTGGTAATCGCGTACCTCCTGGAAAATGATGTCGGCCAGTGTGAGGTTTGCGTTCAGCGCCGCGAGCTTACGTTTAAGCGGAAGGTCGAAAGGTGTGAATTCCGCCTTGTACACGAGCTCATGCTCCACCTCGGACCACGCGTCCTGCAGGATTGTCGAAAGCTGAATTTCACAGCAGGATATCTTCTCAT
>JAGODA010000130.1 GCA_017998475.1 Spirochaetota bacterium
GAACGGCATAACGCGCGAGCGGCTTATTATCTACAAACCCGACTTCTACGAGAAAAACCGCGTCACAACGCTGCTCGGCACGACCGTCGGAAGGATCGTGCCGGATAAAAAGCTGGTGCTCGATTCGAACGGTCGCGAGTATCCCTATGACAGGCTGCTCCTGGCCACCGGCGCCGACCCGTCCCTGCCTCCGATCGAGGGCGCAAGCCTGAAGGGCGTATTCACGCTGCGAGGAATCGAGGACGCCGATCGGATTCGCGATTGTGCCGGAAACGCGAAACGCGCCGTTGTGGTGGGCGGCGGCCTGCTCGGGCTGGAATCGGCCCACAGCCTGGCGAAACTCGGCCTCGAGGTTTGCGTGGTCGAGGTCTGCGCCAGACTGCTTCCGCGCCAGCTCGATACTGACGGTGCTCGCACGCTCCAGCGCCTTCTTGAGGAGAAAGGGCTCTCATTCGCGCTGGAGGACGGGGTCAGAGCAATCGAGGGTGATGGTTCCGTTGAGCGGGTACACCTTAAATCCGGCCGTGCCCTGCCGGCGGACCTGGTCCTGGTTTCGGCCGGTATCCGCGGCCGCTCCTCCCTGGCACGGGATGCCGGCATCACCGTCAATAACGGCATAGTGGTCGATGACAATTTGAGGACTTCGGAACCGGACATCTTCGCCGCGGGAGATCCGATTGAACACAGGGGCAAGCTCTACGGCATCTGGCCCGCCGCCAAGGAACAGGGGCGCGTGGTGGGGCTCAACATGGCCGGCGTCACGACCGTATACAATCCCACCCTTATGGCAGCGACGCTCAAGATTACCGGTATAGACCTGTATTCCGCGGGCAGTTTCGACGCTTCCGGGTGCGATGTGCTGGTCTCATCCAACGACACCGGTTACCGGAAGCTGCTGATAGACTCGGGCCTGGCGGTGGGCGCCATAGCTCTCGGAGACCGCGAGGCCGTAAAGGCGGCCCAGCGCGTGATGGACGGCAAAGGTGAGCTTTCGGAGTTCAGGAGGTTTTTTTAACACGGTGTGGTTCTTCGCAGGGTCTCGTGGGGTCAGCTCGTGGGGTCAGAGCACTTTCCCGGCCGGCTAGCGGTTTTGGCGATGACCGGCGATGCCACGGGGTCAGAGCAAATATTATGTAAAACCACTTAAAATTAGGGTCAGAGCAGAAAATCTTTTAACACATCAGCCTCCTTATTCGTATATAAAGAGAGACACTAAGGAGGTAGAGCATGGCCCGAAATCCACGCATCACCGAGAGAGGCAATACGCATCACGTTTTCTCACGATGCATCGAAAAACGTGACTTGCTCATCGACGCATATTTTGCTGATTTATTGATCGATGTCATCGCAATGGCACAGGAGAAATATCAATTCGAGCTTATCGCCTACGAAATCATGGACAACCATTTCCATTTTGTAATAAAAACCGTGATCGACGGGCCTTCAATATCGCGCATCATGCAATTCATTAAATCCCGCTTCGCCCAGCGTTATAATATGCTTACGGGTAGAACAGGCCCTTTCTGGAATGAACGGTTCAAGGACACCGTCGTGGAAAAGACGGAACGCCCGCGGCACTATTTATTGTGGCTTCTGTGGTATCTGGCGTTCAATCCGGTGCGTAAAAACCTCATCGGCGACCCGCTTAAGTACCGCTATGGCAGTATCAATTCCTATCTGGATGAAAACTATCGTTGCAGGCTAAGAATAACACCGCATGAATTTTTCCAGGATCTCGGCCGGTCCTTCGCGGAGCGGGCAAAAGCCTTCCTCTGGTACGAAGAGGCGTATCGGAAACGCTGGGCGATTTTATTTTAAATGTTCTCCGCCCTACAACCCCCCCCCTTCATTTAAATAACCAAAAAATGAGGTGAGGCACCGTGCCCCGCTCTCGAAAACATTTCCGAAAACAGCCACAATCAACACCGAAGAACCGAGAAAAATCATCGGATAGAGAAGAGGAATAGCAATTGTTACTCAGCCTTCGATCCCGCGAGGCTCTAAGGTTGTTCATGTCACGGCTGTATCTTTATCATCGGTGGCACCAGTTCGTGCTCTGACCCCTTTTCCTTGAAGTCTCGAGAAGAGCGCTCTGACCCGAAAATTCCCCCTCAATCACCTCAATTCCCTGAAGTACCGCTCAATCCTGTCCAGGCCTTCCTTGATATTCTCCAGCGAGTTGGCATAACTGAACCTCAGGAAACCCTCACCGCCGCTGCCGAAATCGATGCCCGGGGTTACTCCGACCTTTACCGTGTCGACGATCCGGAACGCCTCCTTGAAGGAGTCGTCGAAGATGTGCCGACCGTCGGCGAAAACATAGAAAGCGCCAGTCGGCTCTACATGTATCTTCAGTCCGATTCGCGTTAGTCGTTCGATCATGTACACTCTGCGCTCGTCATACACCCTGCGCATTCGTTCGATATCGTCCTTGGTGTCCCTGAACGCGGCCACACAGGCCCACTGGACGAAACTGTTCGCCGAAATGGCGAAATTCTGATGAATTCGCTGCATGACTGTGGCGAATTCCATCGGGAAAATGATATAGCCCAACCTCCAGCCAGTCATCGCGAAGAGCTTGGAAAATCCGTTTATCACGAAAGCCCTTTCCGTAAACTCCAGGATGGACCGCGCCCTGCCCCTGTACACAAGTCCGTGATAAATTTCATCGGAGATGATATACTGGTCGCCGAACTGCGCGATGTCTCGGAGGTTCTGATCGGTCATGACAATACCGGTCGGATTGCACGGGGAGTTGATGACAATGCCCCGGGTCCGGGGGGTCAGAGCGGCCTTGATGGACTCCGGGCGGTACTGGAAGCCATCCTCGGGGTGCGTGCGCACAAAGACCGGTTCGCCCCCGACGGTACGGATAAAGTTCGGATAGCACGCGTAATGTGGATTGGAGAGAATGACCTCATCACCCGGCTCGAGGATGGCGAGCATCATAAAGAGGAAGGCCGGCGATGTGCCCGATGTCACCAGAACCTGTTCGGGGCTTACTCTGACCCCGTATTCCAGCTGATAATGCTCGCAGATCGCCTCGCGAAGCTCCATGAGCCCCATCGCGTGAGTATAATGTGTTTTGCCAGAGCGGATCGCCTCAATCGCGGCGTTTCGGATGGCCTCCGGCGTCTCGAAATCGGGCTCCCCCACCTCAAGGTGCACCACGTTTTCACCGGACTTTTCGAGTTCCTGCGCCCTGGCCATCACGTCCATAACGATAAAGGGGGTAACTTCCTGCGCTTTCTTAGAAATCATGATTGTCTCCGCCTTATCGATTGACTCATCGTTCCGGAAATACCGCTATTAATACTGCATTCTGTTAAAAAGGAGACACTGCACCCCTTTTAAAAACATTTTTCGGTAATCTCGTCTTAAAAATAAATAGAATCAGAGGTGATGATGACATCTGGCCCACCACGTTGTTACAGTGGGGTCAGAGCATTTTGAAAATCATGTGATCTGCCAACGCATTCCACATATCAGGCCGCCGTGACAGGCGCCCGGGGCTCATTGTATCAGAGCATGCACTTTAGATTGGGCCTGGTTGCCGCGCCGATAGATCACAATAGCTTTACGATAGTACTCTGACACCAAATATGTCAGATCCGAAGGGTTATCGCAGATCTGACCCCTTTCTCCAATCGGCATTTCATGCCCCTAAAACAAGCGCACAAGTGCAAGGTGCTCTGACACCATATACCTGAAACTCGCGGATCCATAGAAGTTGCTCTGACCCCACTCCCGGCAACTTGTTTTGCATATAATCCAAAACTGAAGTGCTCTGACCCCCTTTTTTGCTTTCCTGTTTTCTCCCATCGGATGCTCTGACCCCATATCCCCCACAACTCGCTCTGACCCCACCATCCCCACCATCGCGCAGACCAACAAACCGGGGCTTTACTCAGCCCCTCCGCCGCCGGTAAACCGCGAGCGCCGCCCAGCATGCCGCCGCGATCACGCCGCTCGCCACGAAGTTGATGATATGATACCCGAAGGCCGTGGTGATGGCGTCCTGCGGGCTCATGCCCACCAGCATGAAGCCGCCGGCCCATCCCGCCTCGAGGGTCCCGAAGCTGCCGAAGCTGTTGACCGGGAGGACGTTGGCCAGCACCTGGCCGGTGTTTCCCACCACCGCCTGCACGAAGCCCACGTCGACGCGAAAGGCGAGAATGGTGAGATAGGCGAACACGTACAGAACCACCCACACCGCGACGCTCGTGAGCACAAGCATCGGAAGCTGGCGCGCCGTTCGGTAATCCGAGAACTCGCGTACCACGGGCTCGGCCTTTTCGCGGATTCGGCCGACAAGTCTGCTGCCGTCGAGGCGGAGCAGGCGCGCGGCGGCGTTAAAGACGCGGTCGGCGAATATAACCAGGTACTTCAGGTAGAAAAGCGAGACGAGCGAAACGACAAGGCACACGCCGCCGATGACCAGGAGCCCGGGGCGTATCGCGCCGCCGTAAAACACGAGCACCGACGCCAGGAAGAATACGGCGACGATGATGAGGTCGTAGACGCGCGTGACCACCAGTATGTGAAGGCCGCGCGAGAGCGAGGCGCCGCCGACCTTTTTGAGATAATATATGAGCGTGAGCTCCCCGGTCCTCGCGGGCAGTATCTGGTTGAAAAAGTTCTGGTAGCTCGTGATGGCGAACATCTGAAACGGCGTGACCTCGATGTCGCGAAGCATGACGTGATAGCGCAGCGATTTGCACAGGTTCGAAAGGAGGTATGCGCCGCACGAGGCCAACAGCAGCCACGGATCTGCGTTCGCGATCGTGGAGAGCGTCGCGGCGATATCGACGCTTCGAAGGAGGTATATCAGGATGGCGATGGACAGCGCGAGAAACACGAGCGACTTGAGGCTCAGAATCCGCCGCTTCCGCTCGCGTATTGCCTCGTCGGGCGCCAGGGTGCCGCCGGGAGTATCGTTCATCATGGCACCGCCGTCGCGACGGAGATCGGCAAACGGTTCATGGGGCTCACCGGTTGCGGTTGTTCTTTACGAAAAGCTCCGCCAGCAGCCCGAAGAAGAAGGTCTGAAGGCCGAAGAGCGCCAGGCCCAGCACCGCGTTGACGTGCACCACAGGCTTCGGGATGAGGCCGTTGAAGAACATCACGAGCTCGACGACGAAGATGAGGAACGCGCCGAAGAGGAAGATGAACCCCGCGGTGGAGAAGACGCGCATCGGCTCCACGCTGATGAGCACCATGAGAATCTGCGCGGTGACCTTGAACGGATACTTCAGCGAGACGAAGGAACGGCCCGTTATGCGCTTTCTGAAGCTCACCGGCACGTGCGCGAAACGCATCCCCTTGTGGTACGAGTCCAGCAGTATCTGCTGTGTATAGTTGTAGTCCCCCGGCAGGTTGAAAATCTCAAGGTAGTCCCGGTTTATGGCGAATATGCCGGGCTGGCCGTCCTCGAGGGGCCACCCGGTGAGGAAGCGCATGAGGCGCGTGAACACGATGTTGCCGATCCTCCGCACGAAAGGCATGCGGTACTCGATCCGCTCGAACCGGTTTCCGTAGACCACGTCCGCCTCGTCGTCCAGTATGGGACGGACGAGCTCGATGATGTCGCGCGGATCGTGCTGAAGATCCGCGTCGAACTTCACCACGATATCGGCCCCGTCGCGCCGCGCTCCCATAAGCCCCGTTCGTATGGCGGCGCCAAGGCCCTGGTTCACCTTGTGCCGGAGCACGCGGTCCGCGCCTGCCTTGGCGGCGAGCGCCCCCGTGCCGTCCACGGAACCGTCGTCGACGACGTACAGCCTGTATTCCAGCCCCGCCTTTTTCATCGCGGGCCTCGCGGCACGGAGAGCCGTAATGGTCTCCCCTATCCTCTCGGATTCGTTGTAGGCGGGAATTACCACCACCAGTCTGGTACGACCCTTCGCCTGCTTCCGCATGAGAGTTCCTCTTCGATATGGAAATCGCCGATCGCCGGTCCGCGCTACGGCACGAACCTGTACACGGTGCTGTGAATCCCGCCCCTGGTCTCGAAACGCGCGACGGGCTCGAAATGGCGCCCGAGAGCCGGATCATCCCTGATTTCTTTAAAAAGCGCGGCCTTCCTGTCAACAGCATTTTTATCGCCGTGGGCAAGCCGGCGGATGTAAAAATCGTCCACGAACACGTAGGTAATCTTCTTTTCGCGAAGCTCGCGGACGAGCGACGCGGAGTCGGCGCTTCTCATGCCCGTCGATCCGATGTAGCGCCTGCCCTCAAGGCGCGAGTAGTAATTTGGAACGTTCACCTCGGAGATAAGCATGGAGTCGGAGGGCCCGGCGTGCTCGTTGAACCACAGCGCGGCCTTCTTGAACTCGACGCGCCGCAGGCTGTAATGGTCCATGGTCCGCACCCCGTAAAAGGTCATGAAAAGCGCGGCCGCGGCGGCGCACAGCGCGAGAAGCAGTCTGGCGTAAAGATTCCACTCGGGATTTTCGTGCAGGATGATGACCGTAAAGATCGCCGCGAACACCGCAGCGAATGCGATCGGCCCCGCCGGCCCGCCCGAAGCGTAGAGGGCGATCCCGCCCAGAACCGCGCACCCGGCGAAAACGGCAAGGGCCGCGCGCACGGCCCGCCGCTCGAAAAGGCGTTCCGCCCTGTTTCTAAGGTACGGATAAAGGCCCTCACACATGCCGTAGAACAACAGGAGCACCAGCACCCAGAGCACCGGCATCACATAGCGCTCCTTGGTGTTCTGGTACACCATGTGGACGAGCACGTAGCCGCTGAAGAATATCGAAAGCGGCGCCGTCTTTCTCCACTGCCTCACCAGGAGAAGCGCCGCGCCCCACACTGTCGAAACCAGCACAATGAGAATGGAGATTCCGGCCGCGGCGAAGAGCGGTATCTTCAACGCGACGCTTTCCGTGAAATAGGCGTGCGTCGCCATCCAGGGAACATATCCCGAAAGGATGAGAAAGCAATCGACTATATAACGGTAGATGTTGGGGCCGCGGCTCGCGATTTCCTTTATGTAGGGATTGGAGTAGTCGGCGGTGAGGACGCTGAGCAGCATCCAGACCGCCACGCCGCTCGCCGCGAGCCCGCCGGCGATGACGGCGAAGAGGAAGCGGCGCCGCTCGAAGACGTCGCGGAACATCGCGGCGGGGACGGCAAAGACCGAGTCCCACTTGGTGGCCGCCGTGAGGAAGGCCATGGGATAGGCCAGCGCCGAGCCGTTCAGCGAGAGGAGTACGGCAAGCGACGAGAAGAGCGCCAGGCTCATCTCGAGTTCGGAGTTGACCGCGCCGTAGACCGTATAGGGGTTCATGGCGAGAAAGAGGAGCGCCGCGGCGGCCTTCCCAGGCCCGAGGAATTTCCTGTACAGCAGAAAGGCCGCGACGAGGAACGGGAGCAGGAGCGTAATGTTGAGAAAAAGCGCCGAGGAATAGATGACGTCCGCGGACTCGAACGGATTGAGCGCCGTCACCGCGGACAGAAGGAGCGGGTAGACCGGCAGCATCTTGAAGTTAGAGCCGGGGAAGCCTCCCGCAAGATACTCGGCGACACGCGGACGGAAGTTGCCTATGAAGTCCTCGGTAGGTGTTTCGAGATAGTCGAAGTAGTACAGCCCGTAGCACAATCCCGCGAGAAGCACGGCGCCGACAATCATTTGGTACGGGGTGGTCGCTTTTCTCATCAGGTGCCTCTGCTGCGCCCGCGGCGGAACCGGCAAGCGCCGCTTCCTACCTCTTCCCGCCGTATTCCAGCTTCCTCAGACGGTACTGCACTTCCTCCATCAGATTACGGTTGACCGCAAGGAGATCGGCGAGAAATGCGAAGAGAATGGTCTGAAAACCGATACCCATGAGAATGGCCACCAGGATAAGGGACTGGATGTGTCCCGCCCCGCCCTCGGTGAAGAAAAAGTACAGAAAGCGCACACCGAGCAGGAAGCCGGCGCCGAAGAGCGCAAGCCCCAGCGTAATGAAGAAATTGAACGGCTTGTACACAACGAAGATGCGGAAGATCGTGAGAATCGAGCGCTTGACGTACGACGAGATGCTCTTCACCAGGCGCGAGGGACGCAGGTCCTCGTTCACGCGGATCGGCACCGAGGTGATCGCCATGTTCTTCTGGCCGGCCTGAATGATCGTCTCGAGCGTGTAGGTGTAGTTGTTGAACACGTTGAGCCGCATGGCCGCGTCCCGGCTCATCGCGCGGAAGCCCGACGGCGCGTCGGGGATGTCGGTGTGGCTCGCCATGCGCACAACGCGGCTTCCGAGCTTCTGCAAGAATTTCTTGACCGGCGAGAAGTGCTCGATCTCGGTGATGGGGCGCGCCCCTATGACGATATCGGCCCTGCCCTCAAGGATGGGTTTCACCAGCGCCGGGATGTCACGCGCGTCGTACTGGTTGTCGGCGTCGGTGTTCACGATGACGTCGGCGCCCAGGCGCAGGCAGGCGTCCAGTCCCAGCATGAAGCCGCGCGCGAGCCCCTGGTTGCGGGTGAACCCGACGATGTGGTCCACGCCGCTTTTACGCGCGATCTCGACGGTGCTGTCGGTGCTGCCGTCGTTTATGATGAGCCACTCGACCTTCGTGAAGCCCTTCACCTTGCGCGGCAGTTCCCTCAGCGCCAGGGCGACC